>JAAELY010000457.1 GCA_024226335.1 bacterium | reverse complement strand
CGGGCTGCTCCGAGCGACCGACATTCGAGCAGGCGAGCTGCTCGACCTCGAAGTGGGCTGCATCGTCGACTTCGAAGCCCGGGGCAGCTGGCTCAAGGTCCCAGTCGGCAAGCTCGGCACCGAACGCATGGTCCCCCTAGATGATTAGTTCCAAGGGTTGACGGGTTCGCGCGGTTCGCGCGTGTCCACCACTTAGAGCGCGAGAGCGTCCATGATCAGGGGGTCTACACAAACCCTCGATCTTGGACCAAGCGCATGAACCCTGACCTGGACGCTCTCGCCACCAGACTGTACGTGACGATCGATGACGCCCTCAAAGCACACCCCCACTGGGTGCCCGAACGCCCCGAAATCGGGATCACACCCAAACTCTGCGACGCCGAACTTGTCACCCTCGCGGTGATCCAAGCCCTGCTCGGCTACAACTGCGAAGCGCGATTCATTCGCTACGCACGCACCCACCTACGCCCCTGGTTCCCCTACATCCCCAAACGATGCGGCTACAACAAACGCCTACGCCGATCCGGTGAGCTGCTCACCCACGTCAACGGGTTCTTGGCCCGCCAATGCCCCAGCTACAGCGACAACTTGTGGCTCGTGGATTCCACACCCGTCGAGTGCGGCCGATCCCGCGAAACGGCCAAACGTTCCGATCTGGCCGGCTGGGCCCAATACGGCTACTGCGCCAGCCATTCGCGCTATTTCTGGGGTCTGCGTCTCCACATGATCGCCACACCCTCAGGACTACCCATCGCCTTCGCGCTCACCGGCGCCAAAGCCGACGAACGCGAAACCTGTCTCGAGATGCTGCACCACGCCGACCTCGATACCGCCGGGCGGGTCCTGATCGCAGACAAGGGTTACCGCTCCGCTGAGTTCGAAACTGACATCAACACTGGTGGGATGACTCTCATCCGCCCAGCCACCCGTAGTGAGAAACCGCGTCCAGGTCAACAAGCCCTACACGCGTGGCGCCAGACCATCGAGTCGATCTTCGACACCCTCAAAGACCAACTCGGCCTCGAACGCCACGGCGCACGCACCCGACCCGGTGTCGCCGTCCGAGTCCAACAACGCATCCTCGCACTCACCGCAGCCATCTGGCACAACGAAACCACCCAACGTCACGGACCCGCCCGATCACTCATCGCCTACGACCACTAACCCTTGGAACTAATCATCTAGGCCGCGACGCGATCCGCAGACTGGTCACCCGTCACACTGCGACGGCTTCGGATACCTGTCCGACACTTCGCGACAAAAACGTGACTCCCCACGTTCTGCGTCACACATGCGCAATGCAGCTCCTCCGAGCTGGGATCGATACTGCTGTGATCGCCCTCATCTTGGGCCACGCCAATGTCACGACTACCCAGGTGTACCTGCAAGCCGATCAGAACATCAAACAAGACGCCATGGCTCGAATCACACCGCCCGATGTCGAACCTGGCCGCTACCGGCCCTCCGATGACCTTCTCGCTTTCCTCGAAGGCCTCTGATTATGCGAACTCGACAACCCCGAACTCCGCCACCGTCACGGGCTAGCAAAGCCCGCGCCACATAACCAACGGCTCCACATAATGGGCCAGGTAGGTGGCGTGGTCGTCTCGTGGGGTCGGTGCGATGCCGAGGTGTGCGCATGCGATGGCGGAGCCGAGCTCGGCG
>JAAELY010000456.1 GCA_024226335.1 bacterium | reverse complement strand
GTGGTTCTCCAGCCCTGGCGCGAGCGGCTCGCCTCCCGGCCAGGTCGAGGCGATCGAAGTCACGTCGCAGCTCTTGACCTACCGGCAGATCGACGGCACCGTCGTCTATTCGGGTGACGTCCGGGTCGAGCAGGCGCGCCGCGTGATCGCTTGTCGGGAGCTCTCGGTGGAGCTCGATGGCTCAGGCCACGAAGCAAAGCGGATGATCTGCCGCGAGGACGTTCGGTTGGATGATCCGGCGAACAATCGCCAGGTTCTAGGGGACACCGCGGTCTATTCCCTCGACTCCGAACGGGTCGAGGTGTTCGGCGATACGGTGCGCTTGATCGATTCGCAGAACAATCGCCTGGAAGGCAGGTACCTGCTCTACGACCTCGTGGCGGGCACCGTTCAGATTCACAGCCGGGCGCGGGCGCAGCCCTCTCCAGTTGCAGGCTCGAAATGACGGTGGCCCGCCTGGCTACGCGCGGCTTGCGCAAAGTCTACCGGGGTCGAGCGGTGGTCAACGACGTGTCGATCTCGGTGGAGCAGGGAGAGATCGTGGGGCTGCTCGGCCCCAACGGGGCGGGCAAGACCACGACGTTCTACATGGTCGTCGGCTTGACGCCACCAGATCGAGGCGAAGTCATCCTGGGCGAGACTGACATCACTGCCTTGCCGATGTACCTGCGCGCCAAGCGCGGCATCAGCTACCTGCCACAGGAGGCTTCGATCTTCCGCAAGATGACGGTGGAGGGGAATCTCCTGGCGATCTTCGAGACCCTGGACCTGCCGCGGACCGAGCGCGTCCGGCGCGCGCAGCTCCTGGTTCGCGAGTTCGGCCTCGAAACCGTACGCAAGAGTCCGGGATACGCTCTCTCCGGCGGCGAGCGAAGGCGGGTCGAGATCGCACGCGCGCTGACCATCGACCCCCTATTCATTCTTCTCGATGAACCGTTCGCCGGAATCGATCCGATCGCGGTGCTCGACATCCAGTCGATCATCAAACACCTCAAAGAGATGGGCATCGGGGTCCTGATCACCGACCACAACGTGCGGGAGACTTTGAAGATCACCGACCGCGCCTATATCATCAACAACGGCGAGATACTCCGTACCGGCTCTCCCGCGGAGCTTTCCGCCGATCCGCAGGTGAGGAAGATCTACCTGGGCGAAGGATTCAGTCTGTAAGCCATGGCGCTAGAGCAGAAACTCTCCCTGAAGCTGGCTCAGAAGCTGGTGATGACGCCGTCACTGCAGCAGGCGATCAAGCTGCTGCAGATGACGCGGTTGGAGCTCGAAGGGGTACTGACCCAGGAGCTGGTGGAGAATCCGGTACTCGAAGAGAACGAGGCCGAGGAGGAGACACCTGACCCCGAGGAGAGCGAGACCGAGGAGGAGGCGGAAGCGCTCTCCGACATCGACCTCGAGGCCTACTTCAGTGATTACGCGGAAAGTTGGGAAGGCTCGGGCCAGTCGTCCGTCTTCGAGGAGCGGCAGGGCCCGCCGCTCGAGAATACTCTGACCCGCGAGGACGATCTCTACGACTACCTGCTGTGGCAACTCCACATGATGTCGGTGCCGGAGCTGACGAGGGAGATCGCCGAGGCGATCATCGGCAATCTCGACCCGGACGGCTTTCTGGTCGCGACGATGGAAGAGATTCAGGCGATGGGCGCTGACGGCTTCGACGATGGCTCACCCCGGTGCCAGAGCGACGGGGTCGGCTATCGCCTGAACGACGTCGAGCAGGCCCTCGAGCTCGTCCGCAATCTCGATCCACCGGGCGTGGCCTGCAGCAGCCTGCAGGAGAGCCTGCTACGGCAGCTCGACGCCCAGGGAGAGCCGGAGGACTCACTGGCTCGCTATCTGGTGACGGAGAAATGGCAAGAGTTCACGCGCCGCAAGTTCGAAGCTATCGCCAAATCGCTGGACCTGCCTTTGAGCGACCTCAAGCCCGCGGTCGAGAGCATCAGCCGGCTGGATACGCGGCCGGGGCGCAAGTTCTCTACCGACCGCACTCACTACGTGGAACCGGATGTGCACATCGTCAAGGTCGGGGACGCCTACGTCGTTCAACTCAACGACAATGGCCTGCCGCGCTTGCGGGTCAGCGGTGCCTACCGCAAAATGCTCCAGGCCATGCGCCAGCAGAAATCCGAAGCCGACGCCCAGCAGTTCATCAAGGACAAGATGCGTTCCGCGGTATGGCTGATCAAGAGCCTGGATCAACGCCAGCGGACGATCTACAAGGTCTCGACCTCGATCGTGAAGCACCAGCGCGCATTCTTCGATCACGGTGTCGAGCATCTGCGCCCCCTGGTGTTGCGCGATGTGGCGGAAGATATCGAGATGCATGAATCGACGGTCAGTCGCGTCGTATCGAACAAGTACATGCATACGCCACGAGGACTTCTACCGATGAAGTTCTTCTTCCATAGCGGCATCGATCGCGATTACGGCGGAGATATCTCTTCGTTGACTGTGAAACGGAAGATCCAGCATTTCATTCAGGCCGAAGACCCGAAGAAGCCGCTGTCCGACAGCGGGCTGATGCGAATCCTGAACCGCGAGGGCATCCATATCGCTCGTCGCACGGTAGCCAAGTACCGCGACGAATTGGGGATTCCCTCCTCGACCGAGCGCAAGCAGATTTTCTAACGAAGCGCCACGGGCCACGGGCCACGCGTTTTCACACCTAGGAGAGAGAGCGGATGAAGATCGAGTTCACCGGGCGGCACTATCACCTGGGAGAGCGAGTCAGACAGTACGCCGAGCGCAGATTGGTGAAGCTCGCCAAGTTCCTCGACGAGCCGGTGGATGTCCACGTCATTCTGGAGATCGAGAAACGGCGCCAGATCGCTGAGTTCCACGTGACGCATCGGCACGGCGTGTTTCAGGCGACGGAGGAGTCGGAGCACATGCGCGAGGCGATCAACGCCGGAGTCGAGAAGATCGAGAAACAGGCGCGCAGGTCCCGCAAGAAGTTCATGGACAAGCGGCGCCGGGCCCAGCGCCAGGACGGCGGACATCATTGGCCGATGGAGGTGCTCGAAGCGGCGAGCGTCGGCGATGGCGCTCAGCCGCGGATCATCAAGACCAGCCGGCTTCCGATCAAACCTATGACGATCGACGAGGCGGTGCTCGAGCTCGACCACTCGAAGAACGAGTTCTTCGTCTTTCGCGACTCGAGCACGGATCGGGTGAGTGTGATCTACCGTCGCAAGGATGCGAACTACGGTCTCATCGCTCCAGATTTCTGATGAACCTGGATTCCCTGCTCGATCCGAAACTGGTCTTCTCCGATCTCGCGTGTCTGGATCGGCCGACCTTGCTGCGCGCTCTGGCCGAGCGCATCGTCGATACGGGGCGTTTGGGCGACGTCGAGGAGCTCTACGAGAGGCTCTGGGAACGGGAGCAGCTGGGATCGACGGGGATCGGTGCAGGCGTCGCCGTGCCGCACTGCAAGATGTCGAGCATCGATCAAGTCGTGGTCGCCGTGGCTCTCCTGCCCGAGGGGGTCGACTTCAGCGCCATCGACGACCAGCCGGTGCAGCTCGTTTTTCTGGTGGTTTCGCCTGAAGACCAACCGGCTGCGCACCTGCACTGCCTCGCCGCCATCTCGAAATGGATCAAGGCCGGCCGCCACGTCGAAAGGATGCTCGAGACCAGGGATCCGTCCTCGATCTTCAGCTTGCTGAGCGAGGAGATCTGAGTTGCCTGACACGACCTTCGTCGAAGTCACGGAGCTGTTGGGAGCCGAGCTTTCCGATCTTCACCTCAGAGTACTGTGCGGCGATGTTCATCTCGACCATCGCATCACTCATCCCAGGGTGCAGAAGCCCGGCCTCGCGTTCGCTGGATACTATGCCTACATCAAACCGGGCAGGGTACAGATCATCGGGGAGAGCGAAACAGAGTACCTGAAGACGCTGGCGCCGGAGGCGAGGCGGCGGCGCTTCCGGAAGATCGTCGACCTACCGGTACCGGTTTTCGTCATCACCAAGGGTATCGAGCCGTTTCCGACCTTTCATCAGCTCTGTCGGGAGAGGAGGGTACCGATCCTCGGCTCGACGTCGCTGTCTTCGACGGTCATCAAACGTCTGAGCTTCTTCCTCGAGGATCACCTCGTTCCGGTCACGCATCTCCACGCTGTCTTGATGGACATCCACGGCCTCGGTGTTCTCATGACCGGCAAGAGCGGCGTCGGCAAGAGTGAGTCGGCCCTCGATCTGATTCGACGTGGTCACAGCCTGGTAGCCGACGACCGGGTCACCATTCGCCGCTATCCGAGTGGCGATCTCATCGGCTACAGCGAGGAGCCGGCGAAGCACCACATGGAGCTTCGTGGGCTCGGAATCATCAACGTCAAGGATCTCTTCGGCCTGGCGGCGGTTCGTGATCGCAAGACCATTGATCTGGTGGTCGAGCTCGAGCCCTGGGAGAAAGACAAGGTCTATGACCGACTGGGGCTCGATGAATCCGTCTACACGATTCTGGAGACGCCCGTGCCCTATATTCGCATGCCGGTTGCCACTGGGCGCAATCTTGCCAGCCTGGTGGAGATCGCTGCCCGCAATCACGTCCTGAAACTCCAGGGTCATGACTCGGCGCGTGAGTTCGCGCTGCAGCTCGAGGCGAAGATTGAGCAGCGAAGCCAGCGTTGAGCAAGACGGGCAGGGGAGACCACGACTACTGGTGATCAGTGGGCTCTCCGGTTCGGGAAAGAGCACCGCCGCGAACGCGTTGGAGGACATCGGATATTACTGCGTAGACAACCTGCCGTTGCCCCTGCTGCGCACTTTTCTGGCCGATCCGCTGTCCCAGGTCGGTGACCGCCGCCTGATCGCCGTAGTCACCGACGTCCGCGCGCCGGGTTCTGCCGAAGTGCTCCCGGAGCTGCTCGAGAAGATCGACCGCGGGCGTTTCGAGCTCACCGTCGTTTTTCTCGAAGCCACCGAGGAAGCGCTGCTCCGGCGCTATTCGGAAACTCGGCGAAGCCACCCGATCGGTCTCGGGAAGCGGCCTGTCATCGACGGCATCCGCCGGGAAAGGGCGCTATTGGCGGCGCTGCGCGGCCAGGCCGATCTCATCCTCGACACCAGCGAGTGGTCGGTGCACGACGTGCGCCGCGAGATCTATCGTGCGTTCGCGGAAGGCCGGGAAGCAGCGCTGACTGTCTCGCTGGTCAGCTTCGGGTTCAAGCACGGCATTCCAGCAGGAAGCGATCTTGTCCTCGACGTCCGGTTCCTGCCCAATCCCTATTTCATTCCCGGGCTCCGGGAGCTCAGTGGAAGAGACCGTGCGGTGCAGGACTTCCTGGACGGGCAGGCCGATTATCATGAGCTCACGGACCGGGTGGACAGTCTCCTGAGCTTCCTCTTGCCGCGGTACCAGCGGGAGAATCGCAGCTATGTCACCCTCGCCATCGGCTGTACCGGCGGCCGGCATCGATCGGTCGCGTTCTGCGAGCGCCTGGCGTCGAGCCTCACTTGCCGGGATTGGAGTGTCAGGTTGCGGCATCGCGACGCCGATCGAGGCCCGTGAGCCAAGGCCCTTTGTCCTCTGCCCGATTGCAGTGATCCGCATGCAGCGATACTATGGCGCGGTATTGCTCGGGCCGCCCCGAGAATCCGTCGGCGGCCAACTTCAGGCCACACGCGTCGCGAGATCTTTCGATGGTTGGAGTGCTCATTCTGACCCATGGCGGACTGGCGCCAGAGCTGCTGGCGGCGGCACGGGTCATCTCAGGCAATCTCGAAGCATTCGAGGCGCTTCCGCTCGATTGGTCGGACGGCTTCGACGAGGGACACCGCAAGGTGAAGAGGGTACTGGCCCATCTCGACAACGATCACGGGATTTTGATCTTGACGGACATCCTCGGAGGTACTCCATTCAACGTCGCAATGGCATTTCGCGAACCAGGCAGGGTCGAGATCATTTCCGGCGTCAATCTGCCGATGGTCGTACGGCTGGGCTGCCTACTCAACAAAGACATGCGCTTGAGCGACTTGACGAAGTGGATTCGCGACAAGGCACGTTCGAGCATCTGCTCGAGCGACAACTTGCCGCGAGCCGACCGCAAGCCCGCTCCGAGTGAGGACGAAGATGACTGAGCGCGATCTCGAGATCTGCAACCGGCTCGGCCTGCACGCCAGAGCAGCTGCCAAACTGGTACACACTGCCGGCCGCTTCGGCTGTGAGGTGACGCTGATCAAGGAAGGGGAAGAAGTCGATGCCAAGAGCATCCTGGGGCTCATGGCCATCGGTGCCGCGCAGGGAACCAAGATCTCGATCGTCTGTGAAGGTGAGGACGAATCCGAGGCGATCGATGCAGTCGCCGAGTTGATCGAGAACCGCTTCGACGAAGATTCCTGATCGGTAGTGAGGCGATGGAGACGTTTAAGGGTATAGGTGCCTCGGAAGGGATCGCCATCGGTGCGGCGGTCTGCATCAACACGCGGATCGGGGACATCTACCAGATCCCGTTGCCGGAGAACGAGATCGAAGCCGAGCTTGACCGTTTCCGAGAAGCGGTCGAGCGCACCCGCCTCGAGATCGGTCGCTTGCGTGACCGCGTTGGCGACGAGCTGGGCGATGAGCTCGCCGGCATTTTCGATGCCCAGGCTCTGGTCCTCTCCGACACCTCGTTTCTGGAGGGCGTTCAAGAGCACATTCGGCGCGAGCACGTCAACGCCGAGTGGGCGCTGCAGGAAACCGTCACCGAGATCCAGGCACGCTTCGACGCCATCGACGCTCCCTATCTGCGCGAGCGCCAGGAAGACCTGCGTCACGTCTGCCGCTACGTCGTCCGTAGCTTGCGAGGCATTCACCTGCACCATCTTTCGGAGGTCGAAGGCGACGTCGTGATCGTCGCCGACGATCTGTCGCCACCCGATGCGGTCCGATTGGGCCGGGAGAACGTCGTCGGTTTCGTCATCGAGCACGGCAGCCCGACCTCGCACACCACGATCATCGCCCGATCCCTGAATCTCCCCGCAGTGCTCGGAGTCACTGGGATCAGCCGCAAGCTCGCCGATCAGATCGACTTGTCGATCATCATCGACGGAAGTGCGGGCACGGTCATCATTCATCCAGATGAACCGACCATCGAGAGTTATCGCGATCGGCTCGAGGAGCGCGAGATCGAGGAGCAGATGCTCCTCGAGTCCAGCGAGCTACCGCCGATCACCCTCGACGGTACCAGGCTGCAGGTCATGGCGAACATCGACCTGCCTGAAGAGCTGGACGACGTCCGCCGTTTCGGCGCGGCTGGGATCGGCCTCTATCGCAGCGAGTTTCTGTACATCGAGAAGTCCCCCGAGCTACCGACCGAGGAAGAACATCTGGAAATCTACCGCAGGATGATCGAAACCGCGGCTCCGGATCCCGCGATCATCAGGACCTACGACCTGGGCGGCCGCAAGATCGCACGAGAGATGATGGAAACTCAGGAAGCCAATCCGGTGTTGGGGCTGCGCGGCATCCGGTTGACTCTGGCTCGGCCTGACATCTTCAAGACCCAGCTGCGCGCCTTGATGCGTGCCACCGTCTTCGGCAATCTGTGGATCATGCTACCCATGGTGACGATTCCCGAGGAAGTCCGGGAATTTCGGCAGGTTGCCGGGCAGGTCATGGACGAGCTTCAGGCAGAAGGTCTGACATTCAGGCGCGACTTCAAGCTCGGAATCATGGTCGAGGTGCCGGCAGCTGCTCTGATTACCGACATCCTCGCCAAGGAGGTCGATTTCTTTTCGATCGGTACCAACGACCTGATCCAGTATGCCCTGGCGGTCGACCGCGCCAACGAGCACGTGGCGGATCTCTATCGGCCGCTACATCCGGGAATGCTGCGGATGCTGAAACTGATCGTGCAGAATGCAAGGGCTGCTGGGATTGAGGTCGGCCTCTGTGGCGAAATGGCTGCCGATGAACGCATGACCGCTATCCTGCTCGGTTGTGGCTTGCGGCGCCTGTCGGTTAGCCCGCGCCGGATACCGACCATTAAGCGACAAGTCCGGGAGCTTTCGTTGGAGACTCTCGAAGAGACAGTGTCCTTTTGCTCCAACCTGGCGACCGCCGCCGAAGTCGATGACTACCTCCGGGCGCGCCTGGGAGAGACCGAGGCGGCCAGCACCTGACGTCGGGGCCAGAGCCCGCGCGTCGGCATAGCGGCCGGGCAGCGCCGCCCGAATGCTGTTAGTCTTGTGACCGCCCGAACGGCCAGGGTCGACGCGGGCCGAATAAGTCTGGAGGATGACACGATGTCGACTGAAGCGAAAAGCTCTCATGTAGTGGTCGTGGCGGTGTGTGTGGTCTTTCTTGCTCTCACCACCGTGGCATGCTCCGGCGGCAACGAGCCTGAGCTCCTACCGTCCCAGACGATGACCCAGGTCGCCCCACAGCTGGCGGAGCCGCCGCCACCGCCGCCATTGCCGATCCGCGAAGTCCGCCCGACCCGCCCGTCGGTCAAGGTGATCGACCCCGGGGGCGAGAGCGAACAGCCGAAGACCTTGCTGGAGGCGTCTCGTCTCGCCAAAGCCCGGAAACAGGACACTGCGGATTCGATCGCGGTGATCAACGACGACAACCTGCATGAGTATTCCGAGGGAGCCGAGGTCATCATTCTCGACTCTCCGCCGGCCGCACCCATGCCCGATCTCGAAGAACCTCCGGCGGAGGAGGGGAGTGAGATCCGTGACGAGCAATACTGGCGAGGCCGTGCCCTGGAGTTGCGCATGGGGTGGCGGCGGGCGATCGACCGCATCGCGGAGTTGGAGCTCGAGTCGGCAGCGCTCCGCCAGCAGTTCTATGCCGAGGACGATCCCTACCTGCGCGACAGTCAGTTGAAACCGGCGTGGGACCGGGCCCTCGATCGCCTCGACCAGTTGCGAGACCAGGCTGCGCGCCTCGAGCAGGAGCTCGAAGTCTTCGTCGCCGAGGGCCAGCGTGCGGGGACTCCCCAGGGATGGCTGAATCAGGGCTGGGAGCTGGAGCCGACCCCGGAAGAGCGGAGGATCACTGAGCGAGTGAAGAGTCATCAAGCCATCGACCCGCCGGCGGGCGACGCGGACAACGAACCTGAAGAGTACGACCCATGAGGCTACTGCCGCCCAGGCGGTTCTTCGTCGAAACCTGGGGCTGCCAGATGAACGAGCTCGATAGCCAGCGTCTGTCGAGCCAGTTGATGCAGCTTGGCAGCTTGCCGACCCGCGACCCCGGCCGAGCCGATCTGATCCTCCTGAATTCTTGCAGCGTACGGGAAAAGGCTGCCCACAAGGCATACTCCCGACTCGGAGAGTACCGACTGTTGAAGCGCAGCCGACCCGAGTTGCTGCTGGGATTTTGCGGCTGCGTGGCCCAGCAGGAGGGGGATCGGGCGCTGGAGCGTCTGCCAGATCTCGATTTCGTCATCGGTCCGGGCAGAGTCGGAGAGCTCGAAGAAGTCCTTCGGCAACGACTCCTGGGGCGCCGGGTCGTGGCCACCGGTTTTCCCGACGCAGCCGAACGCAATTACGATCTCGACGTTCTGTCGCGCGAAGGGCTCTACAAGGGAATGGTGACGATCATCGAAGGGTGTGACAAGAAGTGCACCTTCTGTATCGTTCCGACGACGCGGGGCCCTGAGCAGAACCGCGCGATGGAAGACATTCTGGCCGAGGTCCGCCATCTGCTCGACTTCGGTTTCCTGGAGATCGAGCTCCTGGGGCAGACCGTCAATCATTGGCGAGACCCGGCGACGGACGTCGATTTTGCCGTCCTCCTTGATCGCGTCGCGTCGATAGAGGGCCTGAAGCGACTCCGTTTCGTCACTTCCTATCCGCGGGACTTCACCCAGGAAATGGTCGATCAGATGGCTCTGCATAGCAACATCTGTCCCTATCTGCACTTGCCGGTACAGTCGGGGGCGGATCGCATCCTGCGACTGATGGGCCGTGGCTACACCATCGAGCCGTACCGTGATCTGATCGAACGCTTGCGCAGGAGCCGGCCGGGGATGGCCATCTCTACCGATCTCATCGTCGGATTCCCTGGCGAGACCGAAGAGGACTTTGCGGCTACCCTCGAGCTGGTCTCGGAACTTCGCTTCGCCTCTCTATTCGCCTTCAAGTACTCACCGCGACCGGGGACTGCGGCGCCACGCCTCAAGGTACCGGAGGTCGAGCCGGAGGTAGCTGACGAGCGCCTGCAAAGACTGTTTGCACTCCAGAAGACGATCCAACTGGAGATCAACCAGACGTTGGTAGGGGAGACCTTCGACGTCCTGGTCACGGCGTGGGGCAAGAAGCCAGGAACTCTGACCGGTCGCACTCCATGCCATAGGCTCCTTCACTTCGAGCATGGAGACGAGCCCGCGGAGCTCGGAACTCTGACACAGGTACAAGTCGAGCAGGCCTTCCCGCACTCGCTGATCGGACGCCAGACGGCTTGACCTCGGTACTGGAGAAACGGACAATAGCCCCATGACCAAGGAAGACACCATGATACTCATGGAAGTCAAAGGGCTCATGATGGATCCCAGCTCGAGCGTGCCCATCGTGATTCTCAGAAGCGAGGAGCACTCCCGGATCCTGCCGATCTGGATTGGCATCTTCGAGGCCAACGCGATCGCTCTCAAGCTGGAAGGGATCGAACCGCCTCGGCCGATGACCCATGACCTCCTGGTCAATCTACTGGGCGGCATCAACTGCAGAATCGCCCGGGTCGCGATCCATGATCTCGTCGACAACACCTTCTTCGCACAGATCTTCATTGAGCTCGACAGCGAGGAGCTGATCATTGATTCTCGACCGAGCGACGCCATCGCACTCGCCTTGAGGGCGGAAGTGCCCATCTACGTAGCGGAGACTGTCCTCGACCAGGCAAAGGCCGACGATCTCGGCGCTCGCGACAAAGAGAAGCTCAAGAAGTGGTTGGAAGAGGTCGATCCGGACGACCTGGGCAAGTACACTATGTAGTCCTTCGGGCCGCGGCCATGGTGACGGCTGGCCGGGAACTCTCAAACCTCGTAAGGCTACTCAAATCATAGGTTTAGACCGATTGTCGGCGCGCCGACAATGCGCCATCTTGACCTGCGGATAGTTTAGACCGATTGTCGGCGCGCCGACAATGCGCCATCTTGACCTACGGGTAGGCTTCTCGTACACTCCGGCGCGCCATGATACTCGCGATCACGAATCAGAAAGGCGGCGTCGGCAAGACGACGACCGCGATCAATCTCTCGGCGGCTCTGGCCACCAAAGGCTTCCGCACGCTCTTGGTCGACGTCGACCCCCAGGCCAACAGCAGCATGTCTTTTGTCAACGTCCATGAGCTCGAGGGCTCGATGTACGATGTCTTGGCCAATGCCGACGTCGTGCTATCCGACATCCTCCTCGAGGCGGTCAAGGTACCTCAGCTCTTCATTGCGCCATCCTCCATCTCCCTGGCAAAGGTCGAGGCCAAGCTACTGGGAGATCTGGATGGCCACTTCAAGCTCAAAGACGAGATCGATCGAGTTCGTGACCAGTACGACTACATCGTGATCGACACGCCGCCAACTCTAGGCCTGATCACCGTCAACGCCCTGGTGGCTGCGACTCATGTGCTGATCCCCATCCAGTCGAGCTACTTCGCGCTGGAGGGCACCGACGACCTGCTGGAAACCATCGACAAGATCAAGAATCGAGCCAATCCGGATCTCCAGATCCTCGGTGTCTTGATCACCCTATTTGACAAGCGCACGATCCTTTCCCGTGACATCAAAGCGGAAATCGGCCAGGTCTTCGGGGAGAAGCTCTTCAAGACCCGGATCAGCAAGAGCGTACGGCTCGAAGAAAGCCCTGCCTACAAGGAATCCATATTCAGTTTCGCACCTCGCTCCAGTGGCGCCTATGAGTATTACAAGCTCTCGGAAGAGGTTCTGAGCCGTGTCTAAGGCGGAAGCCAAGCGCCGGCGCGGACTGCCGAAAAGAGCCGGCATGCGGCACAGCAGCCACTTTGTCGAGGAGTTGACGGCCCGCGCCGAAACGCCGGTCGGCAAGATGGTACCGCTTTCGGCCGTCGAGCCAAATCCGGATCAGCCCCGTTCGACCATGGGGGATCTCACGGAGCTGGCGAACTCTATCCGAGAGAAGGGAATTCTCGAACCGATCCTCGTACGTGGCCGCGAGTCCGCTCCCGGAACGCCAAAGCTCCAGATCATCAGCGGCGAACGCAGATTCCGAGCGGCTATGGAAGCCGGTCTGATCGAGATCCCGGTGATCGAGATGGAGGTCACCGAGGAAGAGGCGCTCGAGATCGCGCTGATCGAGAACCTCCAACGCAAGGACCTCACGCCGTTCGAGGAGGCCGAGGGCTACCGTTCCCTGGCTGAGCGATTCGACTACACGCATGAGGAGATCTCGGCTGCGGTGGGGAAGTCTCGTACGGTCGTCACCGAGAGCCTGGCCCTGCTACAGATGCCCAATCGGGTACGCGAGACCGCCCAGGCACTGGCCATCGCCACGAAGTCGCTGCTGCTCGAAGTGTTGAAGGCAGAAGACGAAGACGAGATGATTCGGCTTCTCGAGGAAGTCGACCGCCGGGGACTCAGCCGCGACGACCTACGCCGCCAGAAACGCGGTCAGAAGAGCGCGGGCAGTCCACGGCGCAAGCCGTTCGTCTTCAGCTTCCGGCCGCCCGACAAGAGCTTCAATTTGTCGATGAAGTTTCGCCAGAGTCGCGTCAGCAAGAGAGAGCTCATTCAGACTCTCGAAGAGATCCTCCAGGACCTGCGCGGCACGGCCGGTTGATTCGGAGTCGGGCTGGCTTGGCTCTAAGATTCAAGTTTACATAATGGTCCTTATCGGACATATCATCCGCGCCTCCTGGCCGGGCGCAAGGAGCCGGCGTTGCCGTTATAATCCGCAGCTCGATGCGACTCGACCGCTACATCCTGGCTGAGATCCTAGGACCGCTGGCCCTGGGGTTCTTTGTCTTCACCGTCATCCTGCTGCTCCAGGCCTTCTTCAAGTCGGCCAGGCTGATCATCTCGAGCGGCGTCGCGATTGAAGCTGTCGGCAAGCTCTTGCTGTTGTCCCTACCGTGGATCGTGGTGATGACGATCCCGATGGCGCTGCTGTTCAGCATCTTGATCGCTATCGGCCGTCTGTCTTCCGACAGCGAGCTCGTAGCCCTCCGCGCATGCGGCGTCAGCCTGTTCTCGCTCTACCGTCCTATTGTTGTCCTGTCTCTGCTCCTCACCGGCCTCAGCACGTACCTGATGATCCAGGTGTTGCCGGTCGGTAATCACGCTCTGCAGAAGCTCCAGATCGAGATCCTGGCTCAGAGCTTGACGGAGGAAGTCCAGCCCAGGGTTCCGCACACCGGTTGGCAGAACAAGGTGCTCTACATTTTCGAGGCACCTCCAGGCGAAAGCCGCTGGAAGGGGGTCTTCCTCGGCGACGCCATCCCGACCCAGAAGAGCGAGATCTTCGTCGCCGACTGGGGCTGGGCACAGCCTGGCAGCGACGGCGAAGTGATGCTGTCGCTGGAGAACGCCTATATCCACCGCGTCGACTTCATGGATCCGGCGGGCCAGGACGTCATCGCCCACCGGGAGATGGACATCAAGCTGGCGACCCTGCCGCAGATGTCGCCCAGATCCGTCAAGCGCGGGTTACGCGAACTCTCGTTCAGCGAGCTCAGGAGCCGAGCAACGGATCCGGCCTACCCCGAAGTGGTTCACAACATGGCATCGGTGGAGCTGCACAAGAAGTTCAGCCTACCGGCGGCTTGTATCGTGTTCGGGCTGCTGGCTTTGCCGCTGGGGTTCAACAACTCTCGCGGCGGTCGCTCCGCAGGATTTGCCATCTCCCTGGGCGTCTTCTTGATCTACTACGTCCTGCTCAGCTCGGGAGAGGACATCGCGCGCAAGGGATCGGTTTCGGCCTGGCTCGCCGTGTGGTTTCCCAACATGGCACTGCTGGTGATCGGCCTCTTCCTGCTGGCGCGGCGCAACCGCGACAAGAGCCTGATGCTCTCCCAGCTGGACCGCTGGATTCAAGAATCCCTGTGGCTCCGCGTGCTCCGTCTCAGGCGCCGCCAGGAGGAGAAAAAGGTCGCACGGCGCCAGGTATTGGTGAAACGACGCCAGCGGGCCCGTCTGGTGCTTCGTCTCCCCGAGTTTCACCTGCGGTTTCCGAACTCCCTGGACCGCTACGTCTTGCTGACTTTCTTGCGAGTGTTGACGCTCTCCTTCATGACCGGGATCGTCATTTACCTGGTCTTCGATCTCGCGGACAACTTCAACAGCTTCCTCGATAGCGAGGCGCCCACGAGCTATGTCGTCGACTACTACAAGTTCAAGACCTTCGGCATCGTCTATCAGATCGCTCCGATCATCGTCCTGGTGTCGACTCTGATCAGCTTCGGCTTGCTGTCTCGGACCAACGAGATCATCGCTTGCAAGGCCCTCGGAATGAGTCTCTATCGGCTCGCGATTCCGGTCGTCCTCGCCGCCGGCCTGGTCGCCACGCTTTGCGGTGTCCTCCAATCCGAGGTGCTGGCGGCTTCGAACGAGCGAGCCGCGGAGCTCAGGGCGATGATCAAGGGCCAACAACAGGCTCGAATGCACCGTGCCGATCGGCGATGGCTCTTCGGCAAGGGCAACTACCTCTACAACTACGCCTTCCTCGACGAGGACCTGAAGCAACTCCACCGGCTACAAATCTTCAAGTTCGACGACGACTATCGTTTGACGGACCGGCTCTGGGCGCAGCGAGCGACCTACGTCGAGGACGGCTGGTGGACGTTGTCGAACGGCTGGTCGCGATCCTGGCAAGGCCGGCAAGAGACCGGCTTCGTCGAGTTCGACGAGCCGATGAAATACCAACTGGAGGAAGGCCCGGAGTACTTTCGGGGCGGGCTCCGCAAGCCCGAGGAAATGGACTATCGCGAGTTGCAGAGCTACATCCAGGACCTGAGAAGCAGCGGCCAGGACGTGCCACAGCTCGAAGTAGCACTCCACAACAAGATCGCCTTTCCGGTGATCTCGCTGGTCATGGCGCTGGTGGCTCTGCCCTTCGCCTTCAGGATGGGGCGCCAGGGCGCCCTCTATGGGATCGGTCTGTCCCTGGTCCTCGGAGTGGTGCTGATGATCTTCCTGAGCACCTTCTCGGCTCTGGGCGAGAACAACATCCTACCCCCGCTCGTTGCCGTATGGAGCCCGAGCGCGATCTTCGCGATCTTCTCTCTCTATCTCTTCCTCGGCG
>JAAELY010000455.1 GCA_024226335.1 bacterium | reverse complement strand
CGGGTGACCCAGAAGACGTCGTCGTCCTCTTCGAAGCCGATCGCCAGCAGCTGCGGATCGGGCTTGCCGAACTCGATGTCCTGCGGGTAGAGCACGTAGGAGAATCCCGACAGGCGCAGCGCCACTTCGACGACCGCGAGCAGCAGCGCGATGCTCAGCAGCGCGACGGCGAGATTGATCGCCAGGGCACGCAGCCGCAGACTTAGTGAAACTTCCATCTTTCAGCGTCTTTCCGGATGGTTTATAACCGCAATACAGTAACCGAATCAATCAGGCCCGAATCTGCTAAAGGTCCTTGTCGCCTGAGGCAAGGCATCGCTACAATTTGCTGCCACCGCCCCGGGCGTTTTCTATATCACCGGCCCCGATCCGCGACACAACAACTCCCTGACAAGCTCGCGATCTGAACCCGGAAGCCCGGCAGTGATACGCCGGACGGCTTCCCGTTCCAGGGCCCCACACGGAGATCGATCACCATGGACAGCCAGCACCCTACACTCATTTCGTCAGGCGCGACTCTGGCGCGACCGGCGTGGAGGAAGGCACCATGAGCGTCGTCAAGGCCAAGTCAACCAAGAAAGTGGATCCGATCAAGAAGGCGGTGCGCAGTTTCATGACCGGGCTGAAACGGCGCAACCCCGGCGAGCCGGAGTTTCACCAGGCGGTTCAGGAGGTCGTCGAGTACCTGATGCCCTATGTCTTCGAGCATCCGGAATACAGAGAGG
>JAAELY010000454.1 GCA_024226335.1 bacterium | reverse complement strand
TACGTGAAGTCTCGTTCGGAGCGTCGCCGGGATGAGACTCCGGCGCAGTACCTGGGGATCACGCAGCGGCGCTACTCGGTTCGAGCGTTGCTGAGTCAGCGCTTGTTCGCTTCTCGGATGGACCTTCCGGTCTGGTTGAAGAGCTGCTACGAGCGGCGCATTCCGACCCGCAGACTTCCGGGTGGGCGGAGTCACGAACTCTCTTACGCGTACTGAGGCTGGTGAATGGGGCAGATGGCCTGCTCCGAGAAGACCTGCGGACTCGAAAGGCACACTCTTCGGACCACAACTCAAACATCATGACCACGGTGCGCGGGCGCAAGGGTGCGACCGCTATAGAAACACCCGTTTCGAAAGGCGACCACGGCCTGGCCGAACCGGGTTCCATGGGACCGTTCATCGGCCAGGTGCCGTTCATCGGCAACCGCGGAATCGCCGTCGAGCACATGACCGGCGGCACGTCGCGCCTGGTGATGCCCTATCGCGAAGACAATGCAGACCTGTCGGGCGGTGTGCACGAAGGTGCCGTACTCGCGCTCCTGGACACGGCCGGCGCCATGGCTGCCTGGGCCGAGTCCGGACCCGGTCGATTCAAGGCGTCGACTCCCTCTCTTCAAGTCGAGAACTTCACCCCCGCGCCCAGGGACGATCTCGTGGCGTTCGGTCGCTGCACACAGCGAGACAACGAGATCTTCTGGTCGGATGTCGAGGTCGCGAGCGCGACCGACGGACACATCACCGCTCGTGGTACGGTTCTGTACCGCATCCTGACCTGATTGAATCAACGAAGAAACGCGAAAGGAATCCCTCATGGCCGTCAATCCCGATGCAGTCGGACAAAAAGGCGAAGCACAACGCCGCTCCTGGACTTCGAAGGACGCTCTGCTCTACGCGCTAGGCGTCGGAGCGGGAACCGATGAGCTTCAATTCACGACCGAGAACACCAAGGACACTCCGCAGCGCGTGCTGCCGACCATGGGTGTGGTCCTCGGCGGCGGCGGCGTACCGTTCAGCAAGATCGGTGACTTCAACCCGGCCCTCCTGCTCCACGGAGGCCAGGGCATTGAACTCTACGACGAGATCCCGGCGGACGGCGAGATCGAAAGCACCGGTTCGATCGCGGGTATCTGGGACAAGGGCAAGGGCGCGGTCGTCGACCTGGTCTCCGAATCGCTCAACGTGGCCACTGGCAAGCCGCTGTTCAAGACCGAGATGAACCTCTTCCTGCGCGGCGAAGGCGGATTCGGAGGTGAGCGCGGCCCCTCCCCCACCTGGGAACTTCCTTCGCGCAAGGCCGATCACGAAGTCCGCTACGAAACACGCGTCGACCAGGCCCTTCTGTATCGACTCTCCGGAGACCGCAACCCGCTGCACTCCGATCCCTCGTTCGCGAAAATCGGCGGCTTCGATCGACCGATCCTGCACGGACTGTGCAGTTACGGGGTCACGGGGCGAGCCCTCCTGCACTCCGTGTGCGGCAGCGATCCGAAGCGCTTCCGCTCGATGCACGCGCGCTTCTCCAAGCCGGTCATGCCGGGCGACGCTCTGACCGTGTCGATCTGGGTCGATGGCAACGAGTGCCAGTTCCAGACGAAGGACCAGGACGGCCAGGTCGTGATCGATCAGGGAGTCCTGCGCGTAAACGACTGACCTACGCGCGATCGACGGAAGAGATCAGGCGACGACTCCGGCTTCCCTGAGTTCGGCGACCCGATCACCCCAGCCGTGCTCGCGCAAGATTTCGTCTGTGTGCTGTCCCAGCGTCGGCGCCGGTCCGCCTGCAGCGGCCGGTGTCTTCGCGAAGACGGGTGCGGGCCGAGTCTCGCGAATTCGCCCACAACTGGGATGCTCGCTCTCCTGCAAGATACCGTTGGCGATCACCTGCGGGTCGTGGTGCAGTTCGTCGAGCGTGTATACGATCCCCGAAGGCACATCCTCGGCGTGAAGACGCGTCGCGATATCTTCACGGGTCATCTTCGCGGCCTGTTCGGCAATCCCCGAGCCCAGAAGTTCTGCGAGCTCGCCCAGGTTCTGCATGCGGTCGGTTACGGTGGCAAAGCGGGGATCTTCGGCCGCGTCGGAGCGATTGAACGCACGACACAGTCCCTGGAACTCCGAGTCCGTCAGCGGCGTCGCGGTTGCCCAGCCATCCGACATCCGTGTGAGGGTGTAGCGACTGCCGATCGTGGGCTGCGCCATGACTCCTTCTTCGAGCAGGGTGTGGTTCGCGGCGGCATCGGGCCACATGAACTGAATGGCGGCATCGATCATCGCGAGTTGCACGTGCTGGCCGCCCTGGCCTCGCTCGCGCGCGAACAACGCCGCAGTGATGGCCTGCGCTCCAGCATTGGCCGTGAGTTTGTCGCAGATGAGCTGGCGGATCAGCTGTGGCTGACCGGTTTCTGAATCCGCCTGTGTGTCGCACAGGCCACTGTACGCCTGGATCACATTGTCGTAGACCCGCTTGTCCGAAAGAGGTCCCTCGGCTCCGAAACCGCTGATTGACAGATAGACGATCTCGGGGTTCTGCTCGCGCAGCGCTTCGTATCCAATGCCCATGCGCTCGACGACTCCGGGGCGGAAGTTCTGGATCACCACGTCGCTCTGCTTCGCGAGATCGCGCAACAAGGCCAGGCCCCGCTCCTCCGACAGGTTGATCACGATTCCGCGCTTGCCCCGGTTCGTCAGGTGGAACGTGCCCGACATGCCGTTCCGACTGGTCCCGACATAACGCAAGATGTCGCCGAGACCGGGTGCTTCGACCTTGATGACCGAGGCGCCCTGATCCGCCAGCAGGGTCGCGGCGAGCGGACCGGACATGACCGCCGAAAGGTCGAGGATGCGAATACCATCGAGTGGACCGGGCATGGTGAAGCTCCTTTGCGTGCCTGAAACGCCACCCCATCATACCCCAGCAAAGCGGGGGTTTCGTGGCGTGAGACCGTCCCCCGGAGCGAAGTGCCGCATCCCCTTGCGTACGGGTTCCGAGCTACACTGATCGCGCAGCCTGCCACCAAGCGAGGAAACTCATGCTCAGCAAGATGGACGACTACCCAATCCACCAGACATCAGAGCCCGTCGCGCATCCGGCGTCCAGTGATCGGCACGTGTACGATCGCTACTGGTTCAACGGCTACCAGGACGACGGGGCCTTCTATTTCGCCGTCGCCGCCGCCTTGTATCCAAACCTCGAGACCATGGACTGCGCGGTTTCGATCGTCATCGATGGCGAGCAGCACTCTTTTCACGCTTCCCGCCGCGCACCGCAGGAGCCCACCGACCTGAGTATCGGGCCGTGGAAGCTAGACATCCAGGAGCCCATGAAGCGGCTCAAGATCACTCTCGTTGACAACGAGACCGGCATCTCGGGCGAACTGCAGTGGATCCCGCGCACCGCGAATATCGAAGAAGGTCACCAGCTCTCGCGACGACGCGTCGGGCGCATGGAAGCCACGCGCTTCAACCAGTTCGGGCGCTGGGAAGGTGAGATCCGCTACGACGGCAAGACCGTGCAAGTCGACCCGCGGCGCGTGCACGGCACGAAGGATCGGAGCTGGGGCATCCGACCGGTAGGCGACCCCGCTCCGGTGGGCGCCCCCCCGACCACTCCGGGGGGCATCTTCTTCCTGTGGGCCCCGCTGCACTGGGAAGACCGGTGCACGCACCTGGGTCTTTTCGAGAACGAACACGGCGTGCGCTGGCATACCGACGGCATGATCTGCCCCGTATACGAAGATCCCGACGACATCCCCGGCACGGAGGATCCCGCGACCGAGTTCCTCGCGGGCGGCGAGCATCATCTGAGCTTCGTTTCCGGTACGCGAAGGGCAAGTGCGGCGGAGATCACACTGCTCAAGGCCGACGGCAAGCGCGAAGACATCCGGCTCGATCCGGTCCTTTGCTTCCGCATGAAGGGCATCGGCTATCTGCATCCCGAGTGGGGCCACGGCCGCTGGAAAGGCGAACTGGTCATCGGGGGCGAGAAGTGGAAGTGCGCTGATCTGGATGAGAACGCGCTCGAGAACCAGCACATCCAACAAGTCGTCATGGCGACGAGCGGCGATCAAAAGGGGATTGGCGTTCTGGAGCAGATTCACCTCGGACCCCATCCGCGTTACGGATTCAAGAGCCTGCTCGACCCGGCCCGCTGATCTCCGAGGATTCACGACACATGCCCGACCTGAAGACTGCGATCCACGAGAGCTATACGCACTGGTCGCCGAACTCGGCGCAACTGATCGAGGAAGCACGGCGCTGCTTCCCGGGCGGCGATACGCGTATGAGTGCGCACTACGCGCCCTATCCCCTGTTCATCGAACGAGCGGAAGGCAGCCGCTTGTTCGACGCCGACGGTCACGAGTTGATCGACTTCATGAACAACTACACCTCCTTGATTCTCGGGCATGCCAATCCAAAGATCGTCGATGCCGTCAGCGAACAGATGGCGCGTGGCTCTGCGTATGCGGCACCCACGCGGAGCCAGGTGGATCTGGCCCGCCTGATTCGCGAACGGGTTCCCTCGGTTGAGCAACTCCGCTTCACGAGTTCCGGCACCGAAGCCACCTTGATGACCTTGCGTTGCGCGCGCGCCTTCAGCGGACGCGGCAAGATCATGAAGATGGAAGGCGGCTACCACGGTAGTTACGAACTGGCAGAGGTCAGCCTGGCGCCGCTTCCCGGTCTTGCGGGGCCTCTCGATGCCCCGCAACCGGTGCCGATCGATCGGAGTCACTCCGAGAGTGTTCTGGGGGATGTCGTAATCTGCCCGTACAACGAGCCGGAGCGGGCGCGAGCCTTGATCGAGCGTCACGCGCACGAACTCGCGGCGGTGATCGTCGAACCGGTGCTTGGAAGCATGGGCATGATCCCGGCCACACGCGAGTTCCTGCAAACCCTCAGAGAGACGACCCGCGACAACGACGTGCTGCTCATTTTCGACGAAGTGATCAGCCTGCGCCTCGCACCCGGTGGCGCGCAAGCGCTTCAGGGCGTCATCCCGGACCTGACGGCCATGGGCAAGATCATCGGCGGCGGCCTGCCCATCGGCGCCTTCGGTGGATCGGAAGAGTTGATGCGCGTGTTCCATCCCGACGAAAGGCAACCGGTGATGCACGCGAGCACCTTCAGCGGAAACCCGCTTTCGATGGCGGCCGGCGCAGCGACCTTGCCGCAGGTCGATGATGAGTTGACGAGGCGAATCGATGCACTCGGTGTCCGCCTGCGCGAAGGTTTCGACGGGGCATTCGCGCGCCAGGGCGTACGCGGGCGGACCTCGGGAATCGGCTCGCTGTCGAACGTGCATCTGACCGATTCCTCCCTCGACAACCCGCGCGACAGCATCGCGGGCATGGTCTCGTCCCGTTTCGTGAACGGACTGCTGCACCTGCTGATGCTGCAACGCGGAATCGCGAGTGCCAGCCGGCTCATGTACTGCACGTCTGCGGCCATGAACGAGAGCGACGTGGATCGCGCAATCGACGCACTGGACGACGCACTGGTTGAGCTCAAACCGGGCCTGCAACGAGAAATGCCCCACCTCCTGATCTGAGTCCTGATCTGAGCTTCCCTAGCTGATATTCAGGAGCCTGGTCGCACTAGCGTCGACGGGCTTGCCCGAAGACGTACACTACAGGTCCGAATCCTTTCCCCTGAAGGAGCCCTGGCATGACCAAACCCAGTTCCAAATCCAAGCCGATCAGCGAAGGCCAGTTGAAGGTGATGAAGTGGATCATGAATCCATTCTCGCGTTTCAATGCGCGCCGCTACATCAAATCAAAAGGCGCGAGCATGGGTACGTTTGGCGGTCGCGATATCTGTGTCGCGTCGATGATTGGCGCCAAATCGGGTAAACGACGCGACGTACCCCTGATGTACGTGCCGTTCAACCGAGGCGTGATCCTGGTGGCATCGCTAGGCGGCGCTCCGAAACACCCGACCTGGTTTTACAACCTGGTCAAGAATCCGGATATCGACGTCCACGTGAAGGGCGAAACACTGGCTCTGCGTGCACGTCGTGCGACTCCCGACGAAAAGGCCGAGGTCTGGCCTATCTGCTGCGAGCACTACCCGGAATATGCGACCTATCAGGCCCGCACCGATCGGGACATCCCCGTGTTCATCTGCGAGCCACGCCCCTAGCCAGAATGAGCGAGTCCGGCGAGAGCATCCGTCCATCCGCAGAGGAGCGCACATCGGTTCTCGAAGTGCTCTCCTTCGTGTGGGGTTACTGGCGGAGTGTTCCATTGCGCTCGGCTGGGATGCTGGCCGGCACCTCGCTGGGCGTACTTCTCGAGGTCCAGATTCCGCGGGTTTCCGCTGAACTGGTCGTCGCCACGGAAAAGCACCTCTCCGGCAGCGGGAGTCCCGAGGCTGCCTGGCGAACCGCGGGGATTCTGGTGCTCGTCTTCGCGACCGTCTTCCTCGTCAAGCAGTTGTACTTGCGCAATTGGATGTACCTGGCTTCCCAGGTCATGCAGAAGCTGGTGAGCGACGGCTTTCGCCAGGTCCAGCGCTTCAGCCTCGCGTGGCACTCGAACCACTTTTCCGGTTCCACGCAGCGAAAGATTACGCGAGGGATGTGGGCTTATGATTCGCTGGCCGACACTCTGGTCATCGATCTCGGCCCCGCGCTGGGACTCATGGTCGGCTTTGCCGTGGCGATGCTCATCAAGGATCCGGCACTCGGGCTGTACTTCGGCACCGCCGTCGTCATCTTCGTCGCGATCAGCATCGCGCTCTCGCTCAAGTACGTGGCGCCGGCCAACCAGCTCTCGAACGACGCTGACACCCAGGTAGGTGGCGCTCTCGCAGACGCCATCACTTGTAATTCCGTCGTCAAGTCCTTCGGCGCTGAAGAGCGCGAGGACGAGCGTTTCGACCAGACGAGCCAGACCTGGCGACTGGAGTCACGACGCGCCTGGTTGCGCAGTATGGATGCCGGAGCCGCGCAATCGCTCATGCTCCTGCTCTTGCTGGGGGGGCTTCTGGGTCTGGTGCTGCTGCGCCCGGGCAGTGGCGAAGCGAGGATCGAAGGAGCGGTGTACGTGATCGCCACCTACCTGGTGGTTCACAGCTACCTGCGCAACATCGGCTGGCAGGTGCGCAACGCGCAGCGGGCGATCAATGAACTGGATGATCTGGTCGCCATCTTCGCGACCGAACCGCAGGTCGACGACGTTCCCGGTGCTGCGGGCTTTCGTCCGGGCACGGGCAGCATTCGCTTCGAAAACGTGTCGTTCGGCTATGGCAACCAGCCGAGGGCGGTTTTTCAGAGCCTTGCGGTCGAGATCCGTCCAGGGGAAAAACTCGCCCTGGTCGGCGAATCGGGATCCGGCAAGAGCACCTTCGCCAAGCTCCTGCAGCGACTCTACGACGTCGACGGAGGGCGTGTGATCGTCGACGATCAAGACGTTTCACAGGTCACGCAGGAATCCCTACGACGCGCAATCTCTGTGGTACCGCAGGAACCCATCCTTTTTCACCGCTCCCTGGCCGACAACATCGGCTACGCCCGAGCGCAGGCCAGCCGGACTCAGGTCATCGAAGCCGCGCGTCGCGCTCACGCGCACGAGTTCATCGTCGGACTGGAAAGCGGCTACGACACCCTGGTCGGCGAGCGCGGCGTAAAACTCTCGGGAGGTGAGCGCCAGCGTGTGGCGATTGCCCGCGCCATCCTGGCAGACGCGCCGATTCTCGTGCTCGACGAAGCCACTTCGAGCCTCGACTCGATCACCGAACAGCTGATCCAGGACGCGCTGACCGCCCTGATGGAAAAGCGCACCGCCGTCGTAATCGCGCACCGGCTTTCGACGATCCGCCAGGTCGATCGCATACTGGTCTTCGACAGGGGTTGGATCGTCGAGGAAGGCTCGCACGAAGAACTCGTCCGGCGGCCTGGAGGCCACTACCGGCGGCTGGTAGAAATGCAGACCTTCGGCATTGCCAGCGAGCCGCCGGAAGCCGAAACCGGCGCCAGCGTCGCGGCTACCTGATCCCGGATCTCGGCCGCAGGGAACGATCGCCCCTCAACCCGCGTTGCCGACTGCCCTTCTCATCCGTTCCAGGATCTCGTGCAAGACCTGCGGGGATGTCGCGAAGTTCAAACGCACGAAATCCTCGCTGCGCTCGCTGAATTCCTGGCCGTCGTTGAATGCGACCCGGGCTTCGGAAAGAAAGAACTCCGCGGGCCGCGAGGAAAGGCCGAGGGCGCTGCAGTCGAGCCAGGCCAGATAGCTGGCCTCGGGTGGCCGAAAAGAGATTTCGGGAAGGTGCTTCCTCAAATACTCGCTGAGCGTCGTTCGGTTGGCCTGCAGTTGCTCGACGACCGCCGATAGCCATTCCCCTCCATCGCGCCAGGCCGCGAGCGTGGCTTCGATACCAAAGACATTGGGCACTCCGAGAAGACGTTGCGGGAAGGCGGCCATCTGGCGATCCCTCAACTCCCGGGATCCGAAGTGGACCAGCGCAATCTTGAAACCGGCGATATTGAAAGCCTTGGTCGCGGCCATGAGGGTGATCGTGCGAGCTGCGACCTCCGGTCCGAGTGAGGCGAAGGGGATGTGCATCCGTTCGTCCAGGGCCAGATCGGAGTGGACTTCGTCCGAAACCACGATCAGATCGTATTCTAGGGCCAGTTCGGCGACTCCCTCGAGTTCGCGCCGTTCGAAGACCCGGCCCGTTGGATTGTGCGGATTGCAGAGCAGGATCACGCGGGTCCGATCGTCGAGCACGTTTCGAAGCTGGTCCAGATCCATCTCGTAGCGCTCGGGACCGGCCACCAGTGGATTCTCGACCAGTGTGCGACCTAACGTGGACACGATCTTGAGAAAAGGCGGATAGATGGGCGTCTGGATGACTACGCCCTCGCCCGGCAAGGTGAAGGTGCCCACGGCCGCAATCATTCCCTGGATGAGATCTCCGACGGGCAAGACCTTGGGAGGGGCGGGATCCCAGCCGTAGCGCTCGCTCATGCGATTTGCGAAGGCGGGAGCCAGGCTCCTCAGAGAGGGTGTCCCGGGGTATCCGGAATCCTCGCGCCCCAGGACTCCACGAATTGCATCGTGGATCGGCTGCGCGATCGGAAAATCCATGTCGGCGACCCATGCGGGGATGACGTCTGGATCGTAAGAGGTCCACTTGCCTCCGCGCTTTAGCCGCAGTTCTTCAAGCGTTACGTCGAGATGAACGCTCATCGCGAGCGGTCCCCGTAGCTCTGGGCGAGGCTGGCCAGCGGTGACTTGTCGAGGCCATGGTTCGGGATGGGGTAGCGAAGCCCGCTCTTGCTGAGGGAGGCGAGTCCGTCGACGATCTGCGGCAGATAGCTGGGCGGCAGAGCGATCAGGAGTTCGTCGTCCTGTACTCCTCCAAACTTGCGCTCGGCATAACAAGGGAGCGAGAGTGAGGGCTCACCGGTCTTTAACGCATTGCCCCAGGAATCCGCACACGAACTCTCGCCTACACAAGTGAAGGCGTATTTCTTGTAGTTCCGGTATTGGAGTCCGTTCATCAAGGTAATCATCTGCCCCGGAGTTCCGTAGATCAGACAGATGTCCGGGTTGTCGATGCGAGCGGAGGTCAGCGGCGAGACGACCAGGGCTTCGTACTCACCGTAGGGCGCACAGGACATCTCGCACTGGTGGCTGGCACTGCTTTCGAGATCGCCGTACCAGACACCATTGAACGCATTGCCACTCAGGAAGTTCTCATCTCGCGGATGCAACCCGACTACCGCGCCACACTGTGATCCGACCAGATTCTCCATCGTGATTCCGATCGTGTAACCGAGCCAGCGGGATTGGCCTACGATCTGATCCGTGGCGAGCTTTTCACCGTCCGCAGGTCGGCGCAGGCGGTGGATCTGCGCGAGTTCGCTCTCTTCGCGGAACCTCTTCATTCCCACCGGCGTGGCCCGCAAGCGAAGGAACTGATTCAAACCAGCCACGAGCGCCGCGAAATCGTATTCGGTGTCGTCGTTCCAACAGTTTCTGGTGACCATCGCGCACGATCCTCCCTCCGCATGACTCGCAGAGCCCCACGATCCTGCCACGGATCGAGCCAGTCCGGAAGCCAATCCCTTCGAGAGTCGAGTACAGTGGCCCCCGGGGACACCGAAAAGCAGTCCAGGGGATCGCGGAATGGAACTGACCGAGGAACAGGCTTTCGTGGTGCGAAACCTCTATCTGTCGGCCCTGGTTCCAGCCGCCATCGTCGCAGTTCTCTACCTGCTCGGGAAACTGCCCAGGTGGGTCGTCGCGGTCTACGGCTATTCCTTCGCGATCTGCGCCCTGGGCTGGGAGGTCTGGTACACCTACGGCCTGGTGGGCGGTTTGCCCGTGGACGAACGCCGCGCAGCAGCGATGTCGGAGGCGATTCCGCTGCATCTGAACTGGGTTCTGACCTCGCTCTTCGATGCAGCCATCTGCGCGATCGGCCTGTTCCTGATCTGGTCGCTCTACGGCTTCAGGGATACGGCCTTCAGGCGCTGGAAAGTCCCGGCCCTCCTGATACTGGCCGTCGTTTTCGTGGGACAGAACATCTACGTGGAATACATGATTCACGATCAGGTGAAACCCGGGCTCCCCCTTTCCTGGGCTCCCCTGATCCCGACCGGACCCTGGTTCAACTTCGTCCTCTTCGAGATCAACGGGCGCGCCATCACGTTCCAGACTCAACTGCCCTGGGTCTTGATGGTGCCCGTGTTCAGCCGGTTGGTCTTCTGGTGCTATCGACGCTACAGCGGAGAGAAGACGGGCTGAGTTAGAGTTTCCGATCGGATCGACGGATTGGAGAATGAGTTGGCGAGTCCACACAGAACGGTATTCATCACGGGTGCAGCCACAGGGATCGGTCGCGAAGCGGCGCGACTCTTCCACGCTCGGGACTGCGCGGTGGGTCTGTACGACGTCAACGGGCCGGGCGTCGAAGCGCTTGCGGCAGAACTCGGATCGCGCTGTTTCGCCGCCGAACTCGACGTGACCGATGCAGACGCGTTTGCCGAGGCCGCGGACTCGTTCCAGAATCACTTTGGTCGCTTCGACGTAATACTGAACAACGCGGGTGTTCTGCAGATGGGACGTTTCGAGCAGGTACCGCTCAAGATGCACACGCGCACTCTAGACGTGAACATCGGAGGCGTGGTCAACGGCGTCGCGGCCGCGCTCCCGCATTTGCGCGCGAACGCAGGAGCACACGGACGCGCGCACATCATCAATATGTGCTCCGCGTCCTCTCTGTACGGGACTCCCGATCACAGTACCTACTCGGCTAGCAAGTTTGCGGTGCGCGGGCTGACCGAAGCACTGAACCTGGAGTTCGAATCGCAGGGGATCGTCGTCTGTGACGTGCTACCTGCCTACGTCGATACCGAAATGATCTCGGAACAGGAAGACACCAGTCAGCTGGTCGAAAGCATGGGGCTCGAGCACACCCCGGCGGAAGTCGCGGAACTGATCTGGGCGGCCGCGTCCGGCGAGAAACTGCACTGGTTCGGCAATCGGCAACTGAGCATCAGCGACCGTCTGACGCGGCTATTCCCAACGGCCGCACGAGCGGTTTTTCGCAGACAACTCGAGGCTCGCTCGTAGTATCCGGATCTCCATGAAGACCCGCGCGCGCCGACCGCGATTTGCGGCCAGCGCGCGTAAGGAGATCGCGGCCAGACCGCTACCGATGACCAGCTAGCCCAGCCTTTCAGATATCTGCTCCCTATCTGGAGTGCGGCGCGAAGCCTCCTACTCGGAAGCCTGTAGGGACTTGGCGTAACCCGCGATGAACGGCGACAGACTTACCTGGTCCACCTCGACATTGATGATCGAGGGCTTCCCGTGCGCCACCGCCCGCTTGATGGCGGGTACGATCTCGGCCGGGTCCTTGACGCTCTCGCCGTACCCACCCCACATCTCCGTCATCTTCTCGTAGGCCCGCATCGGGTGCAGGTCGACGTTGCAATGGCCGTTCTCGCCGACGTCCTCTGGCCGAATGTACTTTTCGGCCAGCCGGATCATACCCCAGGCGGAGTCATTCGAAATCACACACACGACCGGAATATCGAGCTTCGCCATGGTGTCGAGTTCCATCGCATAGAAGCCGAAACTCCCGTCCCCCGTGTACCAGAGCACCGGTTTCCGATTGGCCGCCCAGGCGCCGATCGCCAGGGCCGGTCCGGTGCCGATCGTGCCGTTTGGACCCGTACCCAGAATCTGCCCCGAACGGTAAGCAGTGGATGCGCCCCCCATCCAGACCGAAGCCTCACCGCCATCGGTGATCAGCGTCCAGTCGCGACCGTCCTCTTCGAGGAATTTCGCGACTTCGGCCGCGCAACGGCCGGGATGCACCGGCGATCCCTCTGCAGCAAACCCGTCGGTGTAGGCCTTCGAACTGATCGCGGCGATCTGTGTGGCGGCATCCATCCACTCACTCTTCTCCTGCCTGGCCCGCGTCTTCTTGACCGCCCCCAGGATCTGGCTGGCCACCGGGCCCGAACCGCCGACGATGCCGATGTCTGCCCGGAGATTGAAACCAATCTGCCGCGCATCGTGATGCACCTGGATGACCTTTGCGTCCTTGGGGATGATCCTTCCCTGCGCCAGGCGGAAGTCGAAACGGCAGCCCAGTGTGAGAAGCACATCGGCGCGCGCCATGGCCGAGTTCAACGTGAGCTGCGGGTTCTTCGATTCGTCGCCGAACAATCCGCGACACATCCGGTTCACACCCACCGGCATCTTCAGATAGTCCGAGAGTTCCGCGATGGCCTCCGCGTGGTCTCCGATGTTGAAGCGCGCTCCATCATCGACGATCACTGCAGGCCGCTCGGCGTTTGCCAGAAGCTGCGCCGCCTCATCCACCAAAGACTGGTCGCCGCAGGGGATTGCACTGGCCCGGTAGTTCACCGGGAAACGAACGGTCTCTTCTTCCATCTTCTGGAACAGAAGATCCGTCGGAACCTCCAGATACACCGGCCCAGGCGTCGCATCCATCGCCTGACGAAAGCCCATCGCCACATACTCCGGAATTCGCCCCACGCTCGTGATCTTGCGCGCCCACTTACAGCAGGAATCCATCAACTTCAGAGTGGACATGTCCTGTAGATCGCCCGCATCCGCCTGGTTCACGGCCACCGAACCGCCGATGTGCAAGATCGGCACACCCAGGCTATCCGCCTCCATCATGCCGGCCGCCGTGTTGCCCACGCCCGGTCCGGCGGTCGTCACCACGACACCAGGCTTTCCCGTCACCTGCGAATAGGCACTGGCCGCGTAGAGGGCCGCGCATTCGTGGCGCATGTCGATAATCTCGATACCGGCTTCCCGCATGCCGTAGAAGATGGGCATGATGTGCCCGCCACACAGGACGAAAGCCCTGTCCACGCCTTCATTGCGCAACGCCCTGCCGAACATGGCTCCACCGTCAATCACCGCCATCTCGATGCCCTCCGTGTTCTGATTCGAACTGTCCGATGGGACAACTCGAGTCTGGATTTCCCCGCGGGCTGCCGTTTCCCGGCCGCGCTCCCGCACGGGGCAAGTCTACCCGGAAATCCAGAAGATCTGGGTATCGGCCACTGGAATCCGGTGGGGCTGGAATCCGATGCGGCAGACAGGCAATGCGGCAGGCAGGCAATGCGGCAGACAGGCGAATTCTCTGGCAGACTCCAGAAATGCCATGGGTGTTTCTCATCGTGACCGTCGTCGGAGCGTGTTTCACCTTCAATGCGTATCTGCCCGCACGGGTGCGCGGCAGCCTTGCGGCGCCGAGCTTTCTGGCGGGCTGGCTCACCTCTGAACTCTCTTCGCATCACTTCGCCTGGCAAGTGATTGCCACTGTTTTCTTCGTGTCGTCGGGGGCCCTTGAAGACTGGCCGGGCTGGTTGGGCCTGGGCATCACTCTGGCATCCTGGGTCGGCCTGTTCGGTCTGGCCGTGAACTCCCGGCAAGCGGCACCCGCCATCGATCTCGCGCTCGCGGACGGACTGGGCGAGAGCTATCGAGACGAGATCGAACCCAAAGTGGCCGAAGCGATGGAACGCCCTCTGCAACAGGGCCGAAGGCTCGTACCCTTCATGCTATTTGACGGGGAAGTCCGGCGACACGCAAACATCAGCTTCGCCCCAGAGCACGGCTTCCGAGGACTGCTGGACGTGTACGTGCCGAAGACAGGCGCACAGGGTGCGCCCGTGCTCTTCCAGATTCACGGCGGTGCATGGGTGATCGGCCAGAAACGCCAGCAGGCCTTGCCCCTGATGCTGCAACTCGCCCGGGCCGGTTGGGTTTGCGTTTCGATCAACTACCGACTCTCGCCCAAAGCCACATGGCCCGATCACATCGTCGACGTGAAGCGGGCGCTAGCCTGGGTCCGCAATCACATCTCCGAGTATGGCGGCGACCCGGAATTCATCGTGGCGACCGGAGGCTCGGCCGGTGGCCACCTGGCATCCCTGGTCGGACTGACGGGTAACGATTCCGAGTGGCAACCGGGATTCGAAGCGGAGGACACGCGCGTTCAGGCGTGCGTTCCGTTCTACGGCGTCTACGACTTCACAAACACCTACGGACGCCAGCTTCACAATGGGCTGATCGAGTTTCTCGAAAAGAACGTCATGAAGACTTCACTCGCAGACCACCACAAAGACTGGGAAAAGGCTTCGCCTCTACACAGAATCCACCCCGATGCGCCGCCGTTCTTCATCCTGCAGGGGACCCACGACAGCCTGACACCCGTAGAAGAGGCACGACTGTTCTACCGACGCCTCCACGAAACCTCGAAGCAACCTGTTTGCTATGCGGAACTTCCGGGTGCACAGCACGCATTCGAAACCTTCCATTCGCTGCGCACGACCCACGTCGTAAGGGGTGTGGAGCGCTTCCTCGGCTGGGCGTGGTCGCGCGAACTGCAGCGTCGCGCCACCGGCTCCACCTGATCGATCTTTCGCAACATCCGGCGGAAATACTCGATGTTCGATACATGCCCTGCGCTTTAGATGGCACTAGAACTCACACGCAGATACTCCGATCGTCTCGGCGTACTCAGTGCCGAGCAGCTTCAGAGTGCGATCGACCGCTTCGATCTCGGTCGACTGCGGGCCGCTGAACCCGCAACTCAGGGTTTGTTCGGGCAGATCGTATTCCTTTCGACCTCGCGAGGAGAGTTCGTGCTGCGCGGGTACCCCCATACGGGCCAGTTGAGCACGGAGCATTACTTCTGCGAAAGGCTGCATCGGGATACCGACGTACCGGTGCCCTGGCCCTATCTGCTCGAACGGGATCCGACGCTCTTCGGCTGGGAATACGCAATCATGCCAAGACTACCGGGCGTCATGTGCGGCGTCCCGGAGATCTGGAACGGTCTTTCCCATGAGGATCATCTGGGAATCGCTGCGGCGATGGGTTCTGCGCTGGCGAGACTACAGGCGCCACGCTGGCCCGTCTGGGGCCATCTCGACGAGACGGTCGGTGGTGTCGTGGGCCATTCGATGCCCTACCGCAGACACATCGTCGACGGGATCGAAGATCAGCTAAGAGAGAGCCGGGAAGCTTCGGACGCCACTTCCGAAGAAGACGTCACATGGTTGCTCAACGAAGTCGAAAAGCGCTCGCAAGCGCTGGACGTGCCTTTCGAGCCGAGCTTCGTGCACCACGACTACAAACGCGGAAACTCGCTCGTACAATGCAACGGAGCGAGCGGTTGGCGGGTGAGCGGCGTATTCGATCTACAGGAAGCACACGCAGGAGACGGCGAAGCGGATCTTTCACGCACTGCGTGGGAACTCGCACGCCTCAATCCGGAACTCATGCGCACATTCGTGCGCGCCTACTGTGAACTCCGTCCTCCCCGCGCTCATTTCCTCGAACGGTTTGCAATCTACAGTCTTCGAGACCGCGTGGTGATCTGGCTCTACGGACAACGCAATCAGATGTGGTTCCCCGAAGGACTGACACTCCGGCAGTGGCTGGAGCCTCTCTTGGAATCTCAGCTCTCACACGCCTCGCGGAGCTGAGACGGAGAGTCTCTCGGCAACGGTCCCGGTTCAGTAGCCCATCCGCACCTTCACGCCGCGCTCGTGCAGGTGTTGCTTGAGTTCTGACACGGTGTGGGTGCCGTAGTGAACCATCGAGGCGACCAACGCCGCGTCGGCACCGCCCGCGGTGAGTACGTCGTAGAGGTGTTCGGGTTCGCCCGCACCGCCGGAGGCAATCACGGGGATGCCGACGGCCTCGACGATCATGCGTGTGAGTTTGAGTTCGTACCCCTGCTTCGTGCCATCGGCGTCGATCGAGTTGACGACCAACTCGCCGGCGCCCAGATCCTCGCCGCGCTTTGCCCAGTCCAGGGCATCGACGCCCGTATGGTTTCGGCCGCCATGGGTGACGATCTCATAGCCTGAAGGACAGCCCTGCGCGGCGTCCACGCGCAGCACGTCCATGGATAGAATCGTGCTCTGAGCACCGATCGCGTGGGAGCAGTCGGCGATCAACTGAGGGTTGGCCACGGCCGCGGTATTCACGTTGATCTTCTCGGCGCCGGCCAGGCGCAACGCGCTGGCGTCGTCTACTGCGCGGATGCCGCCACCGACCGAGAAGGGAATGAAGATCTCCGAAGCCACCTGCTCGACGACCTCGAGCATGATGTTGCGGTGATCGCTCGAAGCGGTGATGTCGTAGAGCACCAGTTCATCAAGACCGTCTTCGTAGTACTGCCGCGCGCGCCCGACCACGTCGCCGATGTCCTTGGTATCGACGAACTTCACGCTCTTGACGAGGCGCCCGTCGCGCACGTCCAGGCAGGCCACCACGCGCTTGCTCAGCACGACTGACCGTCCCAGCGCGCGAAGCGTTCCAGCATCGCCAGGCCCAGACGCCCGCTCTTCTCGGGATGAAACTGCGTGGCGAATAGATTGTCCCTGCCCACTGCACAGGCGAACTCCCCGCCATGGGAGGCCGTGGCGAACACATGGGCGTCGTCGTCAGGCCTGGGGTAGTAGGAGTGCACGAAGTAGAACTCGTCGGCGGTTTCGATGCCCTCGAGCAGCGGGTGCGGGCGCGCGACGCGCACTTCGTTCCAGCCCATATGGGGAATCTTCAGCTCGGGGTCGTCGATCCGAAAGCGCACCGTACGGCCCGGGATCAAACCCAGCGCAGGAGTATCGCCCTCCTCCGAGTGATCGAGCACGATCTGACAACCGATGCAGATCCCCAGGGTTGGAACTCCCCTGGCGACCGCCTGCTCGAGTGCCTCACCCAGGCCACGCTCGTGCAGCGCCTGCATCGCGCTGGCGGCCGCGCCCACACCGGGAAATAGAATGCGCTCGGCCGAAAGAACTTCCTTCGGATCGCGGCTGAAACGGGAATCCATGTTTACGGCCCGGCAAGCCCGTTCCACGCTGCGCAGATTGCCCGCACCGTAGTCGACGATGGTGATCACGAACTCCTCCCCGTGGACGAGCAGGCTAGCATCACTCCAAACAGAATCACTCCCGAACTCTCGTGTACGCGATGGCACCGAAGCAGAAGAAGAGGAACTCGGGGCGCCAACCGCGCCCCGCGAGCGGTGCTCTCGAGGAAGCCAGAGTGCAGGAACCGGTTCAAGGGTGCTGCGCATCTTCACGATAAGCGCTTCCAGTGGTGTTTCCAGCCAAAGATCGAGGACCTACGACCGACCGTTGCAGCCCGGGGTGGGGATGAGCACGAAGTCGATCATGGAGTCCGATTCCGACGCAACGGAGCGCGGCCACCTGGCTGCAGGTTCAACTCGGACGGGTTCTATCGGCCCGCGCACGAGCCTCAAGCAGAAACTGCTGTCGTGGTTCCTCGGCGTCTCGCTGGCCCCGCTCATCGCGGTCAGCCTGCTCAGCTATTCCAGAGCAACCGAAACTCTGAACGCCGCGGCCTACCGCGAACTCACCAGCAGCGTGCAACAGAAATCCACCTTCATCAGCAACTGGTTCGAGTACCGGATGATCGACGTGGGCACGCTGGCGATGAGCGTCGACAACGGCCGTTTCCTGGCCAGACTTCGAGAAGGGTTCGAAAAGAGCGGGCAGGACGCCGGTGACTTCGTCGGCAGCCTCCGCTGGACCCAGATCGCGGGCCCGGGCGGCGATGACCTCAGGTCGTTCAAGCGGACGTACGACTACCACGACGTCTTCCTGATCGACTTCGAAGGCAACATCCTGTTCTCGATCACCGAGGAAGATGATCTGGGCACCAACCTCTTCGACGGACCCTACGCGGATACGCATTTCGGGCACGCCGTTCGCGAGACGCTGGAAACCGGAAGACTCACATCTTCCGACCTGGAGCACTACAGCCCGTCGAACGATATGGCAGCCGGTTTCCTGGTCTCCATCATTGCCGACAAAGACGGTGGAAAAAGGGTGTGGTCGCAGTCCAGAACAACACCGACAAGATCGGCGAGGGCGTGATGGAGACGGGCGGCATGGACTTGGGAGCCGCAAGTTATCTGGTCGGATTCACTCCCGAGTGGGGTCTGAGCCTTCGCTCCCCGATGCCCGAGTCAGACCCGACCGATAGCCCGAAACGGATCGCCCGCCCGCAAGAACCTGGCTCGGGGGCATACCTGAACCACCGCATTGACACTGAACAGACTCGGCTCTGGCTAACAGCGCAGGAGGCAGATAGAACGGCGGTCCGCGACGGGGCTAAGGCCGCATCCGTCTATCCCGGACCGAACGGTGAAAGGGTCCTGGGCATTCATCTGAATCTGGAGATTGCCGGCACGCGCTGGGCCGTGATCTCGGAGGTCCAGGAAAAGACGATCCTCGCCCCGGCCAACGAGTTGAAGATTCTGATTCTGAGTACTCTTGCGTTCACTGCGCTGCTCGTCCTGGCAATCGCGACCCTGGTTACCCGCCGAATCGTTCGACCCATCGAACAGCTCTCGGACGCGGCCGGCCTGATAGCCAGCGGCAAACTCGAGCAGGAGATCGAGAGTGCGCGCAGAGATGAACTCGGAGGACTGAGTCGCAGTTTCGCCGATATGGTGTCCGATCTGCGCGAGGGCGCGAATATCCAGGACAGACAGAACTGGTTCAAGCTAGGCCAGACAGAACTCAGCGAGAAATTGCGCGGCGACAAACACATCACCGAACTAGCGCGAGATACGGTCACCTATCTGGCCAAATATCTGAATGCCCAGGTAGGTGCGCTCTACGTCGCCAGCGGACAACGCCAGCTCCAACTAGTTGGAAGTTACGCCTTTCAGACGCGCAAGAACCTCGCCAACAGGTTCGAATACGGCCAGGGTCTGGTCGGCCAGGCCGCGCTGGAAAAGCAGCACATCCTTCTCACCGACGCGCCCGATGACTCTCTCACGATCCGCTCAGGGCTGGGCGATTCGTCACCGCGCAATATCATCGTCTGGCCGTTCGTTCGCGACAGTGTGGTCGCTGGAGTGGTCGAGCTGGGAGCGTTCGAACCCTTCGAGGATCGCTGCATCGAGTTCCTCAAGCGGACAGAGGAGAGCATCGCGGTCAGCATCGAAGCAATGCAGTCTCGGATTCGTTTGCAAGAACTGCTTGAAGAGAGTCAGGCCCAGTCCGAAGAGCTGCAATCCCAGACTCAGATGCTCCAGGCTTCGGAAGAATCACTACAGGCACAGAACGAGGAATTGCAGTCGAGCAACGAACAACTGGAGGAGAAGACCCGATCCCTGGAGCTGCAGAAACGAGAGATCGAAGCCGGAAAGATGAAGGTGAACACGGAGCGGGTCGAACTGGCCGAGATCCTCGTGGAGGCGGAACGCCGCTTCAAGGCGGGAGCCGAAAGAAACGGGCTTGCCCTGGAACTCGAAATCGAAGATGGCTTGCCGAGTCACATCTCGACGGACGCACAACGCGTCGGCCAGGTGACCAAGAACCTGCTTTCCAACGCCCTCAAGTTCACCAAGCGCGGCAGCATCCGCTTGAGCATCGGCCGACCGGAAGAGCGTGGCGAGTGGGACAGAAGCTCCGCCAACGGATCCTCCAAGATCGCGATCTCGGTCACCGATACGGGTTCAGGAATTCCAGATGCCCAACGCGGGACCATCTTCGATGCGTTCAACCAGGCGGGCGGGACAACTGGGCGCGAGTACGGAGGAACGGGGTTCGGCCTTTCCATCAGCCTCCAGATTGCCCGGTTGCTAGGTGGGAAGTTGCATCTCGAGAGCGAAGAGGGAGTCGGAGGCTGCTTCACGCTCATCCTGCCCGAGTCAATCGCAACTTCGGCGGAGCCGAGTACGTCCGTCGATCCGGCTCGGGAAACCAGCGTGATTCTTCGCCCAGATGCACCAACCGTTCTGGTGATTGGCGAGAACCGCATACTGGGAGAAACCCTGCGCGAGTTCGCAGGTCAGCGGGGCTTCGAGTGTCTATTTGCAGACACCGGAGGGTCCGGACTCGAGATGGCAAGACGCCAGCTCCCGAGCGCAATCCTATTGGATGCAGCTGAATCGAATCTCGATGAACAGGTATTCCTCGAACATCTCCACGGAGACCGCGCGACTCGAGACATTCCGGTCCATATCATCGCCACTGAAAGGGGTGGTAGTGGCATACCAGAGTCAGAGCAGGTAACGATCCTGAGGGGGGCATTCGATCCAATCCAGCTCGGTGAGGTTTTCGAACGGATCGAAGGCCAGCTCGACAGACCTTTCAGGAAGTTGCTCCTGGTCGATGACGATCCGTCGGCTCGCAGCGGCATCGCCGCGCTGCTCGGAAGGGAACTCAGTCGCGATGAGCTCGCACGTCTCGACCATCCCGCCACCCAGATCATCCACAAGGACGCCTCAGCCCAGCAGAAACTGCTGGACCTGACCGCGATGTTCCTGCATCGCGTGAATCGGCAGCTTCCAGAGGAGCAACAGAGAAAGATCGAAAGCATCCACGACGAGGACACCACATTCGCAGGGAAGACCTTGCTGCTCGTAGATGATGACATGCGCAATCTGTTCGCGATCAGCAGTACCCTCGAGCAGTACGGTGCCGAAATCGTGATGGCCGCAAACGGCCTGGATGCATTCGAATCTCTGGAGCGGGAGCCAGGAATCGACCTGGTACTGATGGACATCATGATGCCGGAAATGGACGGCTACGAGGCGATGCGACGCACTCGAGCCCGGGAGAACTTCAACCAGCTTCCGATCATCGCCATAACGGCCAAGGCCACGAAAGAAGACCGGGCACTCCTCGGTCTTCTCGAAACGGTTCTCCAGACCTACAACTACGACTTCCGCCAGTACCGGAGTTCATCGCTCAAGCGTCAGGTCCAGCGTACTCTCAATTCGTCCGGACTCGGGAGCATCGAAGAGTTGCGAAAGGAGATCCTCGCCAACCGCCCGCTGTTCAATACGCTACTGGGTGCCCTCACCATCAATGTTACCGAGATGTTCCGCGATCCGGATTACTTCCGGGCGACCCGGGAACGGCTTCTGCCTTCGCTTCAGGATCGCTCGCATCTGAAGTTCTGGCACGCCGGTTGCGCCACCGGGGAAGAGGTCTACTCCATGGCCATTCTTCTACAAGAGACGGGCCTGTACGACCGGTCGCTCCTCTACGCGACCGATATCGACGCAGCTGCACTGCAGGAAGCACGCGAAGGAATCTTCCCGATCACGCGAATCAGAGATTCCACTTCGAACTACCAGCAATCGGGTGGGACCGGTGTGTTCTCCGACTACTATTTGGCGCGTTACGACGCGGCCATCGTGAACTCCGCGTTGAAGAAGAACATCGTCTTCTCTCACCATAGCCTGGCCAATGATGACGTCTTCACCGAGGTAGACGTGGTGATCTGCCGGAACGTGCTGATCTACTTCGACCCGGAGCTACAGCATCGAGCCATCGAACTGTTCAAGGACAGCCTCCAACCGGGCGGCTTCCTCTGCCTGGGCTCTCGGGAAGCCCTCTGCTTCTCCAGCTGTCGCAAGGACTTCGACGATTTTTCAAAGGATCAACAGATCTACCGCAGACGAGGTGACGAATGAGCGATCCACGACCCCGTATTCTGATCGTCGATGACCAACCGGCCAATCTGATCGCGATCGAAGCCCTGCTCGACGAGTGCGATGCCGAACTGGTCAAGGCCACATCCGGCCAGCGAGCACTCGAGTTGACGATCAACAACGAGTTCGCACTCATCCTGCTCGATATCCAGATGCCGGAGATGGACGGGTATGAAGTCGCAAGCTTGCTGAGGAACCACTCGAAGACTCAGGTCACGCCCATCGTCTTTCTGACGGCGCTGAACAAGAGCGACAGCATCGTGCTGTCCGCCTATTCCGCAGGTGCGGTTGACCTTCTATTCAAGCCGTTGAACCCCGACATACTGCTCTCGAAGGTGCGAGTTTTTCTCGAACTATACGAGAGCCGGCGCGAACTGGATCGAGCAAACGGCGCGTTGGAAAAGAAGAACCGGGAAGTAAATGAATTCGCGTCGGTTGCGGCCCACGATATCAAGGCCCCACTTCGCCGCATCGCGACATTCTCGGGGTTCCTCGAGAAAGAACTCGCCGATCTGAACGTCTCTGAAGACGTGACCACGTACATCGAGACCATCCAGCGCAATAGCTGTCGGCTCACGAATCTGGTCGAAGACCTGCTGCAGTTCGCCCGGGTGGGAAAATCGGGCGAGCCGATGCGCGCGCTCGAACTGGCCGGGATCGCCTCTCGGGCGCTCGAGAACCTGGCAACCGAAATTGCGGAAACGGAAGCCAGCATCAAGATCGCGGATCTTCCGAGCGTCTGGGGTGACGAGACGTTGCTGATCCAGCTATTGCAGAATCTGATCGCCAACGCACTCAAGTTCCGGACGGAAGAGCACCCGTCGATCGAGATTTCAGCTGAACGGATCGGGGATCGCTGGCATATAGCAGTCGCGGACAATGGGATCGGCATTCCAGGAGCGGATCGCGAGCGGATCTTCGGAACCTTCGAGCGGCTCAATTCACAGACGATGTTCGAAGGCAGCGGCCTCGGCCTCTCGACCTGCCGCAAGGTAGTGGAACACCACGGAGGCCAGATCTGGGTAGAGTCGGGTGACTCGGGCGGGAGTACTTTCTACGCCACGCTGGCTCCCGCCGAGGAAACTCCAAAGACAGAGGACGACTGAGGTCTGGCCGAGCCGCAGCCCAACGCATAGCTTCGCGCGAAGTACGCGACGGTGATAGCATCTCCGGAATACACGCCGGAGGCCTCTTGGAACTCGCGACCAGCGCTGACATCACCACCATGGACTACGTGAAGATTCAGGCCCAGGTTCTGCTTCCGCTAGCCCGCGCCCTGCGCGAAGAAATCGGCGAGGAGCGCACTCGAGAATTGCTACAAGCGGCGATCGAAGAAGTATCGCGCGCGCGCATTCGCGATCAGGCAGAACAGCTGGGAGGATCGCCGCTCGAAAGGTTCCGGTCCATGATGAGTCGATCGGCGAGTGTCAACGGACCCCAGCTGGAGATGGAATTTCGCGAAGTAGGTCCCGAATCGATGCAGTTCGATGTCAAGCGCTGCAAGTACGCCGAACTCTTCCAGGCTCTGGGCGAGACCGAGATCGGCACCATGCTGCTCTGCGACGGCGACGCGTATGTGGCCGAGATTGGCGGAGCGGCGGTAGAGTTCCAGCGCAGCCAGACGATCATGGAGGGCGGGAGCCACTGCGACTTCTGCTATCGTATCAACAGGATGGAGTGACACCCCCGGGGGTGACGATGGATGGAGATGATGGCCGGGCTTACACAGGACCCTATGGAGGCCGCGGCGGCCCCGGCTTCGAGATCCTGGAGCAGCCTTCCGGTCTGATGTTTCATCTACCGGGCGCACCGGCCTGGGTCGACATGTCCCTGCGGCCCGCGAAGTCCGACGCTACCGATCGGCTTGAGTTCGCATCCGGAGCTTTCGAAGGCGTCCCTTTGAACTTCGACCGCGATGTGGATGGCGCGATCGCGGGAGTCAACCTGGCCGGATTGATGCGCTTTGAACGCGTAGTCCCCGACGGACTGACCTATCTTTGCAAGACCGTCGAGCCCATCGGCGCGGCGATCGACGGCGCGTTTTCGGCCTTCTACGATGATTACGTGTCCGGGGCCGGAGGCGATAACATCGACTACGACCTGCCCTACCAGAGACACCTCTTCTTGCAGTGGTTGTGCGAAGAGCGCGGCCTGCTCCTACACGGATCCAACGATACTTCGATTGCTCGCCTCGAACCGAAGCGCCGAACGATGGGGTCCGCACGCGATCAAAATGACAGTGGAATCTCCGCCTGCGCCGACGGTACCTGGGCAATGGCGTATGCAATCCTCGACCGCGCTCGCTACCGGGGATCGTTTCACAATGTGGTCATGCCCTTCGAGCGGGACGGCACGGAGGTTCGTCTGTATCACTTCTCGATCGGAGAGACCTTCCTGCACGCTAGTCCCGGTCCGTTCACCAGCGGATCCGTGTACCTTCTGCCTTCCGACGGATTCAAGCGGGTGCGAGCAGCTGGTTTCAGTCCGATCGGCCTCGAGTTCAGCAACCGCAAGCCGGTCGTTCCGATTGCACGCATCGCGATCGACCCGAAGGATTTCCCTCTACTGAAAGAGATTCGCGGCCACGACGACTCGAGGGCGATCCGCTTCGTGGAGCTTCGCCAGAGCCTGTTTCGAGAGTGCAGACACCCTCAACCCCTCGATGACGGCTACCGGCTGCACTTCTCACGCCGTCCCGGACTTGTGGACGATCTGAAGGAGCTTGGCGAGTTCCTACAGAACACCTTCCCGTGGATCGAGCGTCAGCTCGACATCCAGGATGAAGGCAGGATCACGCTAACTCTGTGCGGTAGCACGGGTTTGCGTGACGTCCTCGAGGGCGATTTGAAGCGAGCCCGCGAGATCGAATCGAAAGAGGAAGTCTGACGAATCGGTGTCTAGCTCGTTCGATAGTCACCGAACTTGGCGTCGCGTTCGTTCAATGCCTTCGTCACTCCTTCGGCGAAGCTCTTCATGTACTCGCGGGTCGAGCGCGTGTGAAAGCCCAGAGCCTGGATATCCGTTCCCGAGCGCAACGCGGCGCGCATGCCCATGATCTCCATCGCGCGGTGAACGCTGCGTTTATTGAGTTGTTGCAGGTCGCTCGGGATCTTGGCCACCCGTTCGGCGATCGCGACAACGCTCGATTCGAGTTCCTCGGTTGGAAAAGCTCGAGTTGCAAAGCCGATGCGCGCCGCCTCCACGCCGTCGATCGCATCACCGGTCAACATCAACTCCATGGCCTGACGCATGCCGACCATCCAGGGGTGGAACTGCATGTCCGGAGGACTCATCAGGCGCACGGGCGGGTAGCCGATCTGTGCGTCTTCAGCCACGTAGACCAGATCACAGGCGGTGGCGAGTTCGCTGCCACCGGCCAGACAGTAACCGTGCACCTGCGCGATCACGGGCTTCTGCAGATCCCAGATATGAAACCAGCCCTCGACGACGTGGCGCGACCAGTTGCCGTCCCCTCCCGAAGTGTAATAAGGCTGGTCGACGGCGTTATTCGCCCCCAGATCGTAGCCGGCCGAAAAGCACTTGCCCGCGCCGCGAATGATGCAGACCCGCACCGCATCGTCGCGATCGGCCTCCTCCAGCGCGCGGAAGACTTCCCCGCGCAGCGGGTTGCTGAGCGCATTGCGCTTGTCCGGGCGGTTCAGAGTAATTCGCCGCACCAGCGGTGCGGGCTGGTCGACCAGGATCAGTTCCGAATCCGACATCTAGAACGCGGTACGCTTGGTGAAGCCGCCGTCCACGACCAGATTTGCACCGGTGATGAAACTGGCAGCCGGGCTGGCGAGAAATACGGTGGCCTGCGCAACTTCTTCGGGTGTACCCATGCGACCGATCGCGCACTGCTCGAGTGCCTTCTCGTAGATCTGCGGCATGGCCGTTTTGATCATTTCCCAGTTTCCACCTTCGAAATAGATCGGTCCCGGCGAGACCACGTTCACGCGCACTCCGCTGGGAGCCAGGGCTTGCGATAGATCGCTCGCGTGCGCAATCAGCGCCGCTTTGATCGCTCCGTACGGCTGGGGCATGCCGAGATACTCGAGGGCCGCAGTACTGCTGATGAAGACCGCACTCCCGGCATCGGACTTCTGGAGGAATGGCAGCGCAGCCTCGACACCGCGCGCCGCCCCCATCACATCGACTTCAAAGCCCGCCTTCCAGGCAGCTTCACCCATGCCCGCGCCGCCGCTGGTATTCGAGACAAAGACGTCGAGCCCACCGAGTTCCCCGGCCGCTTCGACGATGAATGTTTTCAACGCGTCGCCATCGGCGACGTCGACGGTTCTTCCGAAGACACGCCCACCGCGTTCCTGCAGATCCTTGACCGCGCTCTCCAGCCCCTCGGCGCCACGCGCGCAGATCGCAACTTCGGCCCCCTGGTCGACAAAGGACCGTGCGATTGCGAGACCGATACCGCGGCTCGCTCCGGTGATCAGGGCGCGTCGCCCTTTGAGTCCGAGTTCCATGCCATCACTCCTTTGTTTCGAGGTTCGGAGCCCGGGCAGCGCAGGTCGCGTGCTCGGACCGAGCTTCACAGGAAGCGCTCTCCTCCAGTAGAATGGAAGCAGCGTATCAGACCGCGATCCACCTGGGGGTTGGGCCTCGGGCAGTTTTTGGGCGAGGGTTCAGGGATGATGCTCTGGAGCGAAAACCCAGGAGGTATCTGGTGGACGAAGCTACGACACAGCGGATCAAGAAACAGATCGAATTCGAGTTTCAGCGCGAGGCACCGCCCGAGGGCTTTCCCGAACTCGCAGATCTACCCGCTGGACGCTACACGGACCCCACGTTCTTCGAGTTGGAGAAGACTCACATCTGGCCGCGCTGCTGGGTCCTGGCCGGTCACACGGATCAACTGCCCGAGGTAGGCAGTTACCTGCTCTGGACCGACTCGGGCGCGCCGATCGTGATCGTGCGCGGCGAGGACCGGGAAATCCGCGCCTTCTACAACACCTGCCAGCATCGAGGTGCTCAACTGGTGCGCGAAGTCGACGGCACGGTGCCGCGGTTTCAATGCAAGTACCACAGCTGGGTTTACGATCTGCAGGGAGCCCTTGTTGGCGTACCCGACGAGCGCGACTTCTCCAATATGGATCGTTCGTGCCGGAAGATGCGTTCCGTCCGCTGCGAACTCTGGGCAGGGTTCATTTTCTTGAACGAAGACCCCGATGCAATCCCATTGCTGGACTACCTGGCGCCTGTGCCCGATCAGTGGAGCGATCTCGAACCGGAGTCGCTGCGTTTCGTCGAAAAACACAGCATCGAGTTGGCCTGCAACTGGAAGGTCGCGATCGACGCGTTCCTCGAGGTCTATCATCTTAGGCATATCCACCCGAACACGGTGCATCGCTTCATCGACCATCGCGGATCGGCAATGAGTCTGCTGCCGTCCGGTCATTCGCGCATGGCCACGCCGATCAGGCCCGAAAACATGGTCGACGGAAAGGTCCCCAGCGATTTCGCGGAATTCGGCCACGCGGGCGAGATTCCGCGCACCACCAATCTGGCGTACAACCTCTTCCCCAACTTCGTAACTCCACTCGACCTGACCGGCTTTCCAATTCTGTTGTTCTGGCCACTCGATATTCGCCGTACGCGCATGGACGTGCTCTGGTTCGGCGGTCCTGACTTCGAACTCGACAACGGCGAGATGCCCGAGAGCTGGCAGGGACGAATCAAACTCTTCGACATCGTCTTTGACGAAGACACGCAGAACCTGGCGGGAATCCAGGATTCACTCGAATCAGAGGGCTTCAAGAGCGTGGCACTCAGCTATCAGGAGAGGCGCATCTACCACCTGCACGAAGAACTCGATCGCTTGATCGGTATCGAAAACGTCCCGGAGGAGCTGCGGGTCAAACAACTGCTTTCCGAGTGGGTCGAGAGGAGCTGATCACGTGAAACAGAACGCACCACTCGAAGTCGGAATCTGCGTGCGCGACCTGGCGTCGATGGTGGACTTCTACTCCGACGTCTTCGGTTGTCGCGAAGTCATGCGCGCACCGATCCCGCCCCCCATCAGCGATCCCGCGGGCATGGGACCGGATGGCTTCGAGATGGTCTGGTTACAGACCCCCTGGGGCGAGCGCCTGAAATTGCTGGGACCGCCGGAGCCGCCGCCGGCCTCGGAGCCACGGGTGCATTTGACCGCGACCGCGGGAATCGCCTACCTGACCTTCTATTGTGAAAGACTGGGTTCCGTCGTCAAACGGGCGCTCGATACGGGAGCGACGTTATTGTCGGATCCCGCTCTGCAAGGCGCACCTGCGATGAAGATCGCGTTCTTCCGCGATCCCGAAGGCAACGCAATCGAACTCGTCGAACGCGACGACATCGCCGCCTATCGCCCCGACCTGAGCGACTAACAACCCGTCCGCTATTCCTGCGGATCTCCGTATACGTCACGCACCGACTCGCCCGCATCGAAGCGCACTTGCGTCCGCGCCATGCCGTCGAATGCCTCTGGCGTACCGGCCACGCCCTGGAACACCTTCTGCTCATTCGCCATCGCGTCGTTCAGATGCAGATTGTCCGCGTCGGAGAGCATCTGCTTCAGCGCCCGCAGCGAACCCGGTGGCCGCGATGCCAGGCGCTGGGCCCAGGCGACCGAGACTTCGACGGCGCGCCCCGTCTCGACGATACGGTTCACGCCCCCCAGCTCATAGATGCGGCGCGCGGTCATCGGCGCGCCGTCGAGCACGAGTTCTGCTGTCGCGGTGCGGCCGATCAAGCGCGAGACGCGGCAGGTACCCCCGAGACCCGTTGCGACCCCGATCATCACTTCGGGTTGTCCGAAGCGCACCTGGTCTTCGGCCACGCGCAGATCACATGCCCAACCGAGTTCGGCCCCGCCTCCGGAACAATCCCCCGACACCGCGGCAATCGTCACGACATCGATCGAGGTGATCTCGGACAACGCCTGAAACCAGCAGATCGGATTCCCGCTCGAGGGCTTGCCCTGCAGCGTCGCACTCAGATCGGTCAACCAGGCGTGCTCGTACCAGTGGCCCTCAGCTCCCGAGGCCAAAACAGACACGCGCGCACCGGACTCTCGTGCCTCCTTGAGGGCCGCGGCCAGTGCTTCGATCGCATCCCAGGAGCCGAAGTTCTGGATCTTCGGATTTGTCATCGTCACGAGCGCGACACCGTCATGCGGGCGCTCAAGCGTCACCAGATCGCTCATCTCTTTAACCTCTCTGGCGCCAACCGGTGGAACCGGTTCACACACGGCGCCATCGACAGGCCATCTCAGCCCGACCTTGTGGCAATTTGCGCCCTCGGTCAAATGACCGATTCGATCGGCTTTTCTTCGGCGTAGCATTCTGCCCCACGGGATTGAGCCTGATTGTCCCGCGGGAAGACTCGCTCGCGGGTCAGGTCGAAGAAATAGACGGGAAGGCAATGTGGGCGAGGCGATCGGGACTGCAAAGCGCCGTACACGGGTGATTTCGAGCGGGGGTTGGCTCGTCGTGCTGATGTCTTTCGTCTCACTTCTGCCGAGTTGTGCCGCGAATTCCAGCACGGACCTCGCTCCGGACGCCTCGACATCAACCGTTCCTGCTATGGAGCAACGGATTGTTGCACTTGTTCGCGACTGGTTTGCCGTGCTTGAAAGCGAAGACCCCGAGGCGGGCAAGCTGGAACGCTTCTTGGCTCGATCGTCCTTCGAACTCTCGTTGGTCGGCGAGGAGACTCTCGAGACCCCGGTAGAACTCGAAGCCTGGCGGGCCAACCTCCACTCCACCCATCCCCGACTCGAATACCGGCTCGACCCGATCGCAGTCGAGTTAGTCGACAGTGGGCTCTTCCGGGCCCATTTCGAGTTGGAAAGACGGGCCGTGGATAGCGAAGGCATTCCTCATATTGCCCGCAGAGAACACGACTGGCTGGTTCGAGACGTTCCAGGCGGAGCGCCCGTAATCCTTCGGATTGACGAGCGCCCGTTGCTGGCCTTCCCGGGAACCGGACCTCAGGTCGTCTGTTACTGATCGGAGTTTCGCAGTGCGTGCCAGAATCCTCTTTCTGTCGTTGCTTTCCATTCTCCTGATTCCGGGAATCGGATGGACGAGCGACGAGAAGACGCTACCCATCCACGACGGGGTCGGGGGTGAATTCAGCGCGAACAGTAGCCTCGGGCGCGAGGTGAGTCTGTCGGACTACCGCGGCAAGATCGTCTTGATTTCCTTTGGCTACACGAGCTGCCAGGACATCTGCCCAACGACACTGGCGCATCTACAGTTTCTGATGAAGCGCCTGGAAGAAGCGGCGAAACACGTCCAGGTCCTGTTCGTAACGGTCGACCCGGAAAACGACACATCGGCACACTTGAAGGAATACCTGGCTCGCTTCGATTCGCGATTCGTCGGGCTCACGGGACAGCGCGAGGAGACCGACCGCATCGCCGAACTCTTCCTGTTCAAGTACGACCGGAGTCACGGCATCGAACTGACCACCGAGCACAACCGCTCAAAGGCCTTTGCGAAAAAGTCGTACCTCTACGCGCATTCGCAACAAATCTATCTACTGGACGGATCGGGTCGGACGCGCGCCCTGTTTTTCACCGGCTCTCCCATCGACGAGATGACAGGGGCGGTGCTGGCGCTATTGAAGGAGTCGGCGAGTGCGCCGGCCGTACAAACAACCGTGGCAGAGTCGCACGGCACGCCCGAGCCGGTCTCTACGGATTGCACTTCCGGGGGGATGGCATGCCCTGACCACCCCACGGGCGATTCACAAATTGAGGGCATCGAGGAGAAGAAGAGATGAAGCGAGTGCTCTTTGTGATCATGGCCATCGCTTTGGGAATGAGCGCGGCTCCCGCCCAGGCGGACACAGCCTCTAAAGCGAAAGGGCTGAAACGGGTCAAGCAAGAGATGGTGAGGCCCCCGGCTTTTCCAAAACACACCCAGAAGGCCAAAGGCGGGCCGGTCATCGTTGAAGTTCGCCTGGAGGTTTCCGAGCGGAAACTCGTCATCGACCCGAGGGGAACCGAGGTCAACGCCCTGACCTTCATGGGCAGTGTTCCCGGCCCGATGATCGTCGTCCATGAAGGCGACTATGTGGAGCTCACGCTGGCCAATCCCAAGGGAGAAGGAATCTACTACGGCGTCGAAGGCTGGGAGGGCGGCGAAGGCAACATCATGAGCCATAACATCGACCTGCACTCCGTGACCGGTGCGCTGGGAGGTGCGGGACTCACGATGGTAGCCCCGGGCCAGGAAGCCACGATTCGTTTCAAGGCAACCAAGCCCGGCGTCTTCGTCTATCACTGCGCTCCGGGCGGCGTGATGATTCCCTACCACGTGGTATCGGGAATGAACGGTGCCATCATGGTCTTGCCGCGGGACGGCCTGAAGGACGGAAAGGGTAATTCCCTCACCTACGACAAGGCCTACTACATCGGCGAACAGGACTTCTACGTACCGAAGGGCGTGGCCGGAAACTACGTGAAGTACAACTCACCTGCTGAAGCCATCGGAGACGTCATGGAGGTGATGAAGACCAATGAGCCCTCTCATGTGGTGTTCAATGGCGCTGTGGGTGCAATCACGGGTGATGCCGCAATGAAGGCGAAGGTCGGCGAGATGGTCCTCTTCGTTCACTCGCAGGCCAATCGCGACACACGCCCCCATCTGATCGGCGGTCACGGAGACTATGTATGGGAACGGGGCAACATCGCGGATGCCCCCGCAACCGATCTGGAGACCTGGTTCATCGCCGGCGGCTCCGCAGGTGCGGCTCTCTATACCTTCCAGCAGCCCGGTCTCTACGTCTACCTGAACCACAATCTGATCGATGCGGTTCTCAAGGGTGCCGCGGCGCACATCAACGTAGAAGGTCCGTGGAATAACGATCTGCTCGAGCAGGTCGTCGCGCCGAGGGGGATCAAGAAATAGCGACCATTTCCAATTCGGCCCATCGCCGAAGAACGCGGGGGGAGCCCAGGCTCCTCCCGCGTTTGCGTTTCGGGAGTTCCCCCCGCAACACCGCACGAGCATCTTCAACTCCGACAGGGCTGGAACGGCCATCGGCCGGGGAATCTATCGCTGCAAAAGGCGCTCGAAAGGCTCGACGTACTTCACGTCAGGATGGATGCCCAGGTCTTCACAACCACTCAAGACTTCTTCCATCAAGGCGTCTGCGCGAGATCGGTCACCCCTCGCACCCCGGCGCAGGAGCAGACACGCTAGTCCCGCCCGACTGCGCAACATGACGGGTCTTGCTCCGAACGCTTTCTCCCTCGCATAACCTTCTTCGAAATAGGCCTCCCCTGCTTCGAAATCCCCGAGAACGGATGAAAGCAGGCCAAGCATGGTTGCGATACTGCCTCCGGGCAGACGGTGCGAGGGATGGCATACCATCTGGTCGACAAAAGGCTCGAGAGCGGGGGCGAGAAGCTCGGCGTAGGGCTGTGCATCGAGACGCTCGATCACCTCTGACATCAGATACATCGCACTGAGCCAGTTTTCATTCTGCGGCACTTCGCGAAACTCGGGCCCGATTGACCCGGTGAGCCAATCGAGTTCTGCCAACGCGCCCTTTCGGTCTTCGCCAAAAGCCTTGAGCAACGCGATGGCGGCATGGCCGATCGTTTCACGTCCAGGAAGTCCCGCGATCAGGCCTTCGAAAAACGTCGGCCAGTCCTGGCCCGGCTGATGGAGTATGCCTCGTTGCCAGCCCTCGAGGAAGAGATAGGCGTAGTAGGATTCTGGAGCCCAAGAAGTACAGTCCTTACCCGCCTCGAGGATCTGCCCGATGAAGCGGGTCGAGTCGTCGAAGCGTCCCTCCAACAGGGCAAAGCCCGTTTGCTCGAGGAGGATGACGAACTGCCCTGAACGATGGCCGGACAGACCTGCAAAGTGGGAACTCTCCTGCATCGCACGGACTAGCTCAGCTCGGTCTCCCAGCGAGAAAGCCAAGACCGAGTCGGTGCCGAGCCACGACAACCACGGGTCATCGAGTTGTTCGCCCCAGGCGAGACACTCTTTTGTCCACACGCGTCTCTGCTCGAGGAACATGGGCGTGGGCGTGGCCCAGAGCCGAGCGTGGAATGCCTCGCGAAGGGCCCTGACATCCCCGCAGTTTCGGGCGAGTTCGAGTGCCTCCAGGCTCATGGACTGTCGCGTTTCCATCAGGTCCGCGTATGGAGCCATGAATACGAGCTTGGTGAGCACCTGCGCGCGAAGCGCCGGTAGGTCGTCATCCAGGACTGCAGCCGCCTCCTCGAGCAGCGCGCGGGCCGTCGCGTCCTCAGTGTGGCCTTGTTCGAACCCGAAATTGCCGATCGCGGCTCTCGCGAGATACTCAGCAGAACCGATTCGACGAGCGAGGGCCACCACCTTGGCATACGTGGCCTGGGCCTCCGCGCGTTCGCCGACACTCCACTGGGCTTGCCCGAGGTGAAGCAGAAGCTCGCAACTCTCAGACTCCCCAGACGAAGGCCGAAGGTCCGCAAGCTCGAGCGCCCGCTTCAGCTGGTGGGCGGCCTCCTCGAACGCGAGCTTTGACAACGCCCACACTCCTGCCCGCCTGCAGTACTCGGCCGCCTTCTCGAGTTCACCGGTCTCTAACGCCTCGTACCAGTGATACGCCAGCGCCGCTAGCGGAGGAGCCATCGAATTGGCGTGAAGACGCTCCAACGTCTTCGCGACGGATCCGTGGAGTGGAGCTCTGCTCGTCGCCTCAACCCTCTGGTACAACGCCTCGCGAGTCAGGGCGTGATTGAATCGATATGTATCCGGTGCGTTGCGAACGGGCTCGACGATCCCGAGGAGGGCCGCCTCTTCCAGAAGTTGCAGAATCAGCTCGCATTCCTGTCCCGCAACCTCCGACAACAGCGTCACTCCAAACTCCCGGCCGATCACCGCGGCCAGTGTCAGGAGTTGTCGTGATCCGTCCGTCAACCGGCCGAGTCGAAACGCAATTGCATCGGACACACTCGCCGGTAGTCCGATCGATCCTCTTCCGCCGGGGTCACCGGACTCCGGAGCACTTTCCGCCGCATCGAGGATCCGCGCGAGTTCGATGACAAAGAAAGGATTGCCTTCGGTCATCGAAGCCACCGATTCAAACAATGCCGTGGGGATGTCCTTGCTGACGATCTGCGACAGAAGTTCATTTACGTGCTCTGCCCCGAGACCTTCGACGGGGATGCGCCGGAACGTGGACTCGCGCGATAGTTCACCCAGGGTCAGGGAAAGCTCGGGCGTGCTGTCGAGTTCATTTCCACGATAGGTCCCAAGCATGAGCAGGGGAACGTGATGTATCTGTTCAGCAGCAAAGCGAAGCAATCCGAGGGAAGCCGGGTCGGCCCAGTGAATATCTTCGAGCACGAGGACGAGCGGCGCATACTGAGCACCACGCTGCAGGGCGCGAGCCCCGGCGTCAAAGAGCTGGAAGCGCGCCTCCACCGCTTCCATGCCTATCGCCGGGGTACGGGGAGATTTTTCGGAAAACCAGCGCCTACGAGCCTTCGCCAAGGCCTTGAATTCCACGGGTAACATCGAGGTCGTGTGGAGCCCTACCCATTCATCGGCGATCTGAAGCCACGGCCAAAAGGCCGGCGCACCTTCGCCCTTGTAGCATCGTCCGGTCAAGACCGTTGCGCCGCGGTCGGCGGCTTCACGGGCCAGCTCTTCGACCGCGCGTGTCTTGCCGATTCCCGGCTCCCCGACGAGCATGACGACACGAGTCTCACCGGACAGACTCTCTCCTAGTGCAGAGCGCAGTGTCGCCATCACCTCCCTGCGTCCGACGAAGGGCGATGAGCTGGAGTCTGCCTGTATTGGATCCACGCGCGGAGGTGCGTCCGCAGAGTTTCTGGCCGGTGCGATCTCCTCGATCTCCGCCACAAAACGATAGCCCCGACCCCGTACCGTCTGAATCACGGCATCGCGGTCGACTTGCTCACCCATGGATCGACGGATGGAAGCCACACATTGGGGGATGTTGCTCTCGCTCCGAGCAGCTCCGTCCCAGAGAGTCTCGATGAGTTCATCGTGGCTGACCACGCGATCCCTGTTCAACAGCAGATAGCGCAGAAAATCAAAGGCCCTTCTCTGCGTGTGAACTGGTCTTTGACCTCTTCTGATCTCGAAGCGTTCTTCGTCGAGCTCGAAGTCGAGGAAACGAAAGATCAACTCGAACCACAGCCGATAGTTCGAGAATGGGCTTTCAATCCCGGCCATCCAGAAACGCGCATCCCCCCCCCAAGAAATTTTGAACTTGGCCCGACCCGCTCATCGAAAAGGTCGGGGAGATTGCTCTCAATCAACCATCATACGTGCCTACCGTGAATTCTGAATAAATTTTTGCGCTCTTTCTCCGGTTTGCAGACCTCGAGAGGGCGCGGGTGAGTATATAGCCAGAGAAGAACCGCGCATTTCCGTCGCTGAGCTGAATTTCAAAGCCGAATCACGCCAAAGAGATCAAGATCCAGAACAGGACTTATCGCCTCAATATCGAGCTACATCAGCAAGCATCCTCGAGCGAGGATCGACGGTCACTGGACACGCTCGAAAGGTGCGATGTACTTCTCGCGCGGATCGATCCCGAGCTGTTCGCACCCAGTGACGACTTCATCCATCAAGGCGAGCGCATCTGATCGATCGTTATTGGTGCCACGGCGCATCAGCAAGCGCGCCAACCCAGCCTGACTGCGCAACATGGCGGGTTTCGCTCCGAGCGCTGTTTCCCTGGCCAGGCCGGCCTCAAACTGGGCGATTCCAGCCTCGAAATTGCCGAGAACGGAGGAGAGCAGACCGAGCGTGGAAGCGACGCTGCCACCTGCCCAGCGGAACGACGAATGACAGACGACCTGTTCGGCAGACGGTTCAAGGGCGTGCGCAAGCATCCCGGCGTGCGACTTCGTCCCCAAACGCTCGATCACGTCGCCTAACAACCGCATCGCGAAGATCCAGTTCTCATTATGTTGCGTGTTCTCGGCCCCCATCCCGAAGCAATCCTGGAGCTGGTCCAGTTCTTTCATCGCCGCTGCATGATCATCAGTCAGTGAATGAATGACGGCAATGGATGCGTGACCGATCACCTCGCGACTCGGGAAGCTCAAAACGATGTCGTCGAAGAATGACAACCAATCCTGCTTCAGCTGATCGAACTTTCCGAGTTCGAGGGTTTCGACGAAGAGATAACCGAAGTAGGCACTCTGGGACCAGGAAACGCAGTTCTTGCCCGCCTCGGGAATCAATTCGATGAGCGGACCCAGATCGTCGAAGCGCCCTTCCATCATGGCGAACCCGGACTGCTGGAGAATGGAGACGAACCGACTCATTCGGTCTCCGGAGGCGGCTGCGAAACGGGAACTCTGTTGCATCGAATGCAGCACTCCCGCACGGTCCCCTTGGGTAAGTGACGAGACGACGTCGTTTCCAAGCAACGAAAGCCACGGATCAGAGAGTCTCTCGCCCCACTCGCGACACTCCGCCTCCCACTCGAGTCGCTCATCGAGGAACCCGGTGGGAACCGTGGCCATTTCGCGAGCCCGAAAGGCGTCGCGCATTGCCTGGGGATCCTGGCAGCTGCGGGCGAGATCGAGCGCCTCCAAGCTCATGGAGCGTCGCGTCTCCATTCGGTCGGCGTGGGGAGTCATGTGCTGGAGCTTGGCCAGCACACACGCGCGAAGTTCGGGTGAATCCGCGTCCAGCCAGCCGACAGCCTCCTCGAGCAGCGCACGCGTCGTCGCATCGGAGGAGATTCCCTGCTCGAAGCCGTAGTAGCCGATCGCGGCTCTCGCGAAAAGCTGGGAAGAGTCAATTTGGCGCGCAAGCGCTGCGGCTCGCGCGAAAGTGGCGCGCGCGAGCCGAGGGTTATCGGAATTCCACTCAGCCTTCCCCAGGTCGAGAAGGTTTTCGCAGTGCTCGCGTTCGTTGGAAACCGGTCGAAGATCCGCGAGTTCGAGTGCGCGCCTCAGATGGAAGGCCGCTTCCTCGAATGCGAGCCTCGCCGCCGACGCCAGCCCCGCAAGCCTGCTGTACTCGGCGGCCTTCTCGACTGCACCCGTTGCCACGGCCGCGTACCAGTGGTGGGCCAGTGCGGCCAGGGGAGGGTCGTTCGAATCGCCATGGCGATGCTCCAGGGCCTCCGCGACGGACCGGTGGAGCTGAGCCCGAGCGGGACCCATAATCCCCTGGTAGAAAGTCTCGCGGATCAGGGCGTGACTGAAGCGGTATGTTCCGGGGACACGACGCATCGGTTCGATGATTCGTGCCTCGACCGCCTCCTCGAGATGCTCGAGAACGGGTTGATAGTCGGGACCCGCGACTTCCGAAAGACGCGCCAGCGTGAACTCGCGCCCAATGACCGAAGCTGTCGCAAGTAGCCGCCGCGAAGCGGCAGTCAGTTTTCCCAGTCGGCGTTCGATGGTGGCGGTGATGCTCGCCGGCAACTCAAGACCTTCACTTCGAGGCAGGTCTTTGACATTGGCCCCTGCCCCGTCGGCATTGAGAAGTCGCGCGAGCTCGACCACGAAGAACGGGTTGCCTTCGGTCATCGTCGCCACGGAATCGACCAGGTCCGGTGGGATCTCCCGACTGACGGTCTGCTCGAGAAGCGCTCCTACGTCCTCACGTCCCAGACCTTCCATCGAAAAGGAAGAGAACGACGGCTCCCGGGCCAACCCGGCCAGGGTCTGGGCCAACTCCGAGGTCCGATACAGCTCGTCTTCTCGAAAAGTCCCCACCAAGAGTATCGGATCGTGGCGCAGGCTCGCCGCGATGAAGCGCAACAGACCCAGAGAAGCGGGATCCGCCCAGTGCAGGTCTTCGAGCACCAGGACGAGTGGGGTGTCCGCCGCGAACTTTCTCAGCCCCCGGGTGGCCGCGTCGAAAAGCCCGAAGCGCAGCTCCGCGCCCTCACCCGCCTGTGCCGAGTTATTCGAGTTCTTCCCCGCGACCTCTGGACGCCATTTCGAGAAGAACCTCGCCTCGTCCTTGAGGTCCTCGGAGAGATCTGCGAAGTCGTTGTTTCGATTCCATTCCCGAATTATCTGGATCCAGGGCCAGAAAGCAGGCGCGCCTTCCCCTTCATAGCAACGCCCGGTCAACACCGAGGCGCCGTGCTCCAACGCCTTGCGCGAGAGTTCCTCTACAGCGCGTGTCTTGCCGATGCCCGGCTCACCAGACAGAAAAACAACACGCGCCTCGCCGGACAGGCTCACACCCAGCGTTGCAAACAAAGTGGACATCAATTCCTCGCGGCCCACGAATGGCGCGGAGTCGCTTTCGTCTCCGGCTTCACCGCGGGGAATCACCCGCAGTGAAGGTGTCGTCGAATCCGCCTCCTCGACCTCTGCCACGAACCGATAGCCTCGCCCACGGACGGTCTGGAACACGGCCTGTCGAGTCGAACTGTCTCCGAGAGCCCGGCGAGCAGAGGCAGCGCACTGCGGAATGGTGCTCAGGCTCCGGGCCGCCCCTCCCCAGAGCGCGTCGATCAACTCTTCGTGCGTGACTACGCGATCGCGATTCACGAGCAAAAAACGCACGAAGTCAAAAGCCTTGCGCTGAGTCAGCACAGGCTCTCCGTTCCTCCGAACCTCGAAGCGTTCCTCAGAAAGCTCGAATTCGAGGAATCGATAAATCATCTCGACTCGCACCAGATCACTAGAAGATCCTGTCCCTGATCCTGATCAGGCCGTCCAGAAAGGCGCATTTTCGGCTGGGTCAGGCTCCGCCTCTCGCCAAGAAACCCCAGCCCCAGTTCCAATCTCAATGGAACATCATACGCCGTCACAAGGGCAATATTCCATGAGTAATGCCTGAATTTCCGACCATTCCCGGTCATTTTCGGCCATTTCTGCCGCTTCGAAAACCTTGAAAACCCCAGACCCTCGGAACTCTCGATGACATCGGGCCCTCAAGCGTTCTAGCGAGCTCGCACGAGTGAATTGCAATTCAGAAAAAAATCAACCTCACTTCAAGTAGATCAACCTCACTTTCGTAGACTCATCATCGAGAATGGGCCGGTGCAGAGTTCGCAGGTTGCCGCCAGAGAGGACGATCAGGGGCATTTCGGGGATGATGAGCTCTAGAAAGCGGCAAAAAGATCTCGAGCGGCAGGTCTGCGAGCTCCAGATCCGCCAGACAGAGCTCGAAACCCAGAACGCGGGGCTTCGCCGGGCGAAAACCGAACTGGAACAGCTGAATCAGGTCCAGCCCAGAACGGACCGGCTGGCCTCGCTCGGCACTCTCACAGCGGGTCTGGCGCATGAACTGAACAATCCGCTGGGAATCATCCAGTTACTGGCAGAGGATGCTCTGCTGAATCGCGACGAGGGAGCGCGGGAAGAAGCTCTGGCCACGATCAGCCAACAGGTGCGGCACTGTGCCGAGATCGCACGGGGCGTCCTGCGGTACTCGCGCCGAGAAGATCCGCAGATGATCGAGGTCGAGTTCGACGAGATCGCTCGGCGTTCGATAAAACTCACTCACTGCTACGCGGCACAATCGGGAGTCGACCTCAGCTACGAGAACGACACGGAATCCGCCCTGGTGTTGGGAAACGCGACGGAGCTGGAGCAGGTCATCATCAACCTTCTCTGCAATGCCGTCGATGCGAGCGCCTCGGGAGCGTGCGTGCTCGTAACGCTGATCCGGTTCGGAGATCTCCTGCGTTTGAGTGTGTCCGACGAAGGCTCCGGTATGACCGACGAGACATTGACCCGCGCATTCGAGCCTTTCTATTCGACCAAGGGCGAAACGGCCGGTACGGGGTTGGGGCTGAGCGTAGGACGCGGGATCGTATGGCAACATGGCGGCGGAATCTGGATTGAAAGCGAAGCGGGAAAGGGCACGACGGTAACGGTGGAACTCGCGGCTTATGCGGTTCCACCGATCGCGAATTCCTGCTGAAGGGAACCCGACTTGGCACGTGTCATGATCGTGGACGACGAACCGGAATTCCGAGATGTTTTGTGCAGAATGGCGGTTCGCCTCGGACACGAGGTTGAAGCAGCCGGGGATGGCAACGACGCTGTAAAGCGGGGCCAGCACTTTCAGTCCGATATCCTGATCGCCGACTGGAAATTGGGCGGCTCGATGAGCGGGCTCGAGGTAGCGCGATTAATCGGCGAGCAATCGCCTGGAATGATCACGATCATCATCTCCGGCAATCCCTGGCTCGAACTACCCGGGGTCGAACCGAACGACGAGATATCTCTTCTGGCCAAACCCTTTGGCCTGGACGAGTTGCGGGCCGCGCTCGACATGGCGCTCGAGCGACTTCCGAAGGACCGGAAGTAGCCGGAAGATTCGAGACCTGCCGCCGGGCGCACTCTTCGCTACGGCACGGATCGACGCGTCCGGAATTCACGGCGACCGACTTCTCGAAGAAATGGTCCGCGACTCGGTTCCGTGTGGTATCGAGTGGCGTAGTCGGACAAATCCTGGAATCAAAGAGTTGTGGTCCGAAGAATGTGCCTGGCACGGGGTGTGCGTAGTGACCGGGAATGCGCGAACTCCCGACCTGTCCAAAGCCGCCCTTCTGCCCCAACCCAGAGTGTGATTTCCACCGAACTTCGCAGG
>JAAELY010000453.1 GCA_024226335.1 bacterium | reverse complement strand
GGGTGAATCTATGAGCAAGCCCCCTCTCGGTTAACCTTCGAGTGCTAACCGGAAGGTGCTCACGAAGAGCGAAAGGAGGCTTGCTCATGCGGTATGTTGGCCTGGATTCTCACTGGAGGCAATCCACGATCTGCGTCCTCGATCATCGGGGGCAGAAACTGCTGAATCGAACGATCAAGGGGCCGTGGTCCAAGGTCCTCGAGGAAGTGGGGAAGATTCGAAAACCGTTTGCGGTCTGCTTCGAGGCTTCCACCGGCTACGGTCATCTATACGAGAGTTTGCAGACCGTTGCACGCCGAGTCGTCGTCGCTCATCCTGGCCAGTTGCGGTTGATCTTTCGCTCGAAGCGCAAGAACGATCGCGTCGATGCGGAGAAGCTGGCCAAGCTGTTGTTTCTGGACGAAGTGCCGCCGGTGTATGTCCCTTCATCGGAGGTGCGCTCCTGGCGAGGCTTCATCGGGCATCGCAACAAGCTTGTACGTGAACGAACCCGCACCAAGAACTCGATCCGCGCGTTGCTACGAGGTCAGGGCATTCAGGCTCCCAGAGGACTGTGGTATGGCCCAGGAATGAAGTGGCTGCGTTCGGTGTCGTTCGCCAACGAGCTGAACACCGTGCAGCGGGACATGCTGTACGAGCGACTATGTTTCTTGACCAAGATGCTCGAACGAGTCGAGACGACGCTCAATCGGACCGCTTCACGCAATCCCGGAGTGCAACTGCTGCGGACCATTCCGGGAGTCGGGCCGCGAACAGCCGAGGCGGTGATGGCCTGGGTCGACAATCCAGGCCGCTTTCAGCGCATCAAGGGCGCCGGCCGTTACTTTGGCCTGGTGCCGTGCCAGGATTCTTCAGCTCGGACCAATCGTCTGGGCCACATCACCCGCGAGGGACCGGCCATCGTCCGATGGCTACTGACGGAGGCAGCATGGCAGGGCGTCCGACGCTCGCCGCTGATCCGGACTTTCTATGAACGTGTGCGACGAGGCGATCCAGAACGGCGCAAGATCGCACTGGTGGCCACGGCGCACTATCTGTTGAGAGCCATGATGGCGATGCTTCGCACCGGCGAGGTTTGGCGCTCGTCAGAGGAGCCTGCGACTTAAATTAGCGAAGAGTGGTACGGACGCCCTTCTGTCCGCTACCGCTCGATCGTCGGTTGGAAGGGAGAGGAGAAGCTGGAAGTCAGGAGACTACGGGAAAGAATCGGACCCCGGTTAATGGACATGGCGAAGGCAGGCCGACTAGGTGAATGGGGCCGATTCGAAATGTGAATCGTGGTGCGTCGTACGCGACGATGCCGAATGGATGTTTGGACCCCGTATTAACTCCCGTGCTCCTGGCTTGACAAGGGCTTGCTCATGGATGTCCATAACCCTCGTAAACGGAAAAGCGCGACGAATCAAATCAACGTTGATCCGCCGCCCCCTTCGTTTCGTCTCAAGATCCCCTGACCGCAAGGTCGTCCGAGTTCGAGTCTCGGCTCCGGCACATTCCGTATTTCAATAGCTCTCTTCGATACTGGGAGTTTGTCCCCGACAGAGAGCATCGTCTACAGGAGCACCAGCCGGCGTCAGCGGCCAGTCAATTCCAGCGCCCGAACAGGCGCGGGCTCACGGCCCATCATCGCGAATCCGCAGCGCGTGCATCTCCTGCCCGCGGTACCACAGTGTGGCTCCCGTTACCTGCTGTTCTCCGTCCAGCTCGAAGCGCACCCGCGCGCCTGCGGCCTTGCCCCAGAACTCCGTCTCGCCGATGGCGAACAGGTCGGTCTCGCCGGTGCCCGTCATCCGGCCGACAAGGACGTCGTCGATCCGCCATACCTTCACGGTGATCTCGGGAGATATGCGGTAATTTCCGACGTATCGATCGAGCGTCGAAACGGGTAGCGCGACGATCTCCGGGAAGTTCAGCTCGGGGAGTCTTTTGGCGAACGGTTTGGTCTCCACCGGTTCCAGCTTCTTGCTCAGGCGCGCCGGCCCGTCGATGGAGTCGACGATGCCGCTCACCAGCGACCAGACCTTACTCCCGCCGACGCCGCGCGAGAAATCGGTGTCCCCGCGATGCACCACCACCAGATCGAGGTCCGGCACCAGCGCGATCAACTGCCCGCCGGTGCCGCTGGCGGCGTAGGCGGTCAGCTCCGGTTGCGAGGCGATCGTGCCGGGGCCATAGACCCACCACATGTAGCCATAGCTGCGGCCGCCGCCCAGGTCCGAGTGCGGCTTCAGGCTACGCTCGATCCAGTCGGTAGGAACCAGGTCGCGACCGTCCCATTTGCCGTCACGCAGATAGAGCAGCCCGAGGCGAGCGGCGTCCCGGGCACTGAGCCGAAACGCGTAGGCCGGCACCCGGGAAGATCCGCGCTCGAACTGGTAAAAGGTGTCGCCGATCTCGAAATCTTCCATGCCCAGCGGCGTCGCGAGGTCCTGGTCGAACGCCTCGAAGATGCCGCGTCCCGTGGCCTGCTCGAAGACATGCCCGGCCGTGTTGAAGTCCCAGTTGTTGTACCAGAAGCGCTCGCCGGGTTTGGCGCTGCCGCGAGCCGGCCGGCCCTTCTTCATCGAACGCGGTTCCTTCGCGGCCGAGTGATAGACCCCGGAGCGGCCCTGCAGCAACTGCTCGACCGTGGCAGTCTTCTCCAGGTCCGTCAATGGATGGACGTCGTCGATGCCCAGCCCGCCGAGTGTTGCCGCGAGATCGATCTCGCCCCTGGCAACCGCGGCGCCGTAGAGTGCCGACAGCAAGCTCTTGCGAACGGAGTGACACTTGAACTTGCGTTCGATGTCGCCCCAGGCCTCGACGACGAGCCCCTTGCGTACGATGAGCAGCGCGCCGGAGCCTGCCTCGTCGGCCTGCGCGCGCACGGCCGCGAGTTTGTCGGCGTCGAATCCGCCCAGATGCGGCTCACGGTACTGCAGCCACGGCCCGTTGCCCGGGACCGGACCGCTTGCGCCGCACGCGACGCCGCAGAGAAGGGCAGCGACCACGCTGACGATGGCGAGTGTCCACTTGATTCTTGTTCGCATAGTATTTCCTGTCATGAGCGAGGTCCCATTCGTGGGACAGTCATGAACAGCTAACGCCGAGCTCAGGGCAACGGTTGCAGGCAGCGGGGAGATATGGCGTCAACGGCACCAAGGCGGAGTGAGCGTCACCGCGTTGCTCTCGTCATCCTCGTCCTGCTCGCGACGGGCGGCCCGGCGGTACAGGCCGCCCCGCCGGACTACGAGCTGACCCCGAGACTCTACCGCTCGGGCGACGACCCGGCGTGGGCCACGGCGACGAGCCTCGACGATTGGTCGACAGTACGGCCCCGTGACTCGCCCAACTGGTGGTTCCGCACGAGCATGGCCGTTCAGCGAGATGCCGAGCCGCTGGAGGACGTCGCGCTGCGGGTGTTCGCCCCGGGGGCATTCGAGGTGTACTGGGACGGGGAACTGATCGGACGCAACGGCGTCATCGGCACCGATCGCCGCTCGGAGGTTCCGGGGCGCCACGGGAGCTGGCTGGTTGTCGACCCGGACCGGGTGGCGGCGGGCGAGCATCGGGTCGCAGTCCGTGTCTCGTCGCATCACATCGGCCGGGTGCGCGGTCCCGTGGGCGTCCAGCTGCTGGATCGCGCGCACACCGAACGTTGGGAGGGTCGTCGCACTGCGTTGTTCCTGCTCTGCGCCGGCGTCCTGTTGCTCGCGGGCATCGTATTCGCGTCGCTCTATCGCGCGACCGGCGCGCGTGTCGATACGTTGCTGTTCGCAATCCTGGCGCTGGCCGTTGCGCTACTACTGGTACTGGAGTACTCCAAGTTCCTCTGGGCCTATCCCTACCCATGGCACTTCCCGCGCCTGATCGCGATCAGCAGCCTGACCATCGCGGTCGGCGCGCTGTTGCCGGTGTTCGTGACGGCTCATCTGGGGTTCGGGCGGCTTCGCCTGTTGGCGACGGTGCTGGTGGTGCTCTACGCGACCATGACGGTGTTGTTCACCGACCCCGACGTGCATAGCCTGAACATCCTCAGAACCGCGATCGGGGTCGCATTCGTAGCCGGCTGCATCGGGATCTGGAAGAAGCGTAGCGACGCGGCCTGGATGCTCGCTGGAGTCACGGTCACGCTGATCCCCGCGTTCCTCATGGGTTTCCGCTACGCAGACCACGGGTTCTTCGTCGGCTTTCTCGCCATGGTCGCGGTGCTGTTGACCCTGATGGCGCGTACGCTGCGCCGACAGGCCGAGCAACGGACGGCGGCTCTGCTCACCGCAGAACGACTGCGCTACGAGCTGCTACGCAAGACCATTCAGCCACATTTCCTGATGAACTCGCTTGCCGTATCGATCTCCCGCATCGAGGAGCAGCCGGAGCTCGGCATCGAGGTGCTGCGCAGCCTCGCCGAAGAACTCCAGGCGTTCCTGCACATCGGCGAAAGGAACCGTACCACCGTCCGCGAGGAGCTGGAGCTGTGCCGCAAACACGCGCGGACGATGGCGCACCTGCTCGACCGGCCGCTCGAGCTTTGCGTCGACGGCGACGTCGCGGACGACCCGCTGCCACCGGGCGTGCTGTTGACGCTCGTCGAGAACGCCATCACTCATGGCGATCCGGTCGAGGATCCGCGGATCCGCGTGGTGGTGTCACGGAACGCGGCCGGGCTCGTGATCGAGGTGCGCAACCGCGCCCAACAGAGTTCCGCGCCTTCACGGGAAGGTGCGGGCCTGCGCTACGTCCGCGCACAACTCAGACACGCCGACGGAAACTGGGACTTTGCGGACGGCTGTGAGGCGGGAGAATGGTGGGCGCGAATCAACCGACGCTCACGCTGAGCCGTGCCCCAGGCGGTCGCGAACCTGGTTGTAGTACGTGCGCCCCACCGGAACGGTCTCGCCTCCGGACAGTTCCAGCTGGTAGTGGCCGCCGCCCTGGACCACGAGCCGCAGGACCAGCTCCAGCCGCACGATATGGGACCGGTGGACGCGCATGAACTCCGGCGGCAACAGCGCGTCGAGCCGCTCGAGGGTCTTGTCGTGGGTTCGCTCCAGGCCGTCGAGTAGGTGCAGCGTGGAGTACTTACCGGCAGCCTGGATCCTGCGAAGCCGATCGAGCGGGATCGTCTCGTACCCGGCCCGGCTGCGTACCGACAAGCGGCGTGTGGGGCCGGGCCGGTCCGGCACCGACGCCGCGTCGAAACGTTCCAGCGCCTGCTGGAGTCGAGCGCGGCGAACGGGCTTGGCCACGAAGTCCAGCACACCGTGCGCGTAGGCTTCGATCGCGCGATCGGTGTGGGCTGACACCACGATCGTGTGCGC
>JAAELY010000452.1 GCA_024226335.1 bacterium | reverse complement strand
GGCTTTGTAGAGTAGATACGTTTCGAAGCCGATCCGGAAGGCCGGTCCGTCAAGGTGCCGATACGATCTCGTATGCAGGTAACTCCTCCCCGACGCAACCACGACCGCCGGATCCACGCGGCGATTTGCGCGACACGCGATCCTGATCTCTTTGCTGAGTTGCAGACTCCAGGGTCGATGATTCGATGCTGGCTTCACCGAGGCACGGCCGACGTCGAGAAGCCGACGTCATGTCATTGATGACGTTCCTGGTGAGGGGAGAGGAGGTGAATCACTTGGTTGCATCTCCGTCTGCACCAACGCGTCTCGTCTCTTCGGGCAATGCGATTCGCTTGGATAGGATCGGGAGTGTCTGTGTAGTGAAAGCGTGACTGGGCCGTGGTCAAGTCTGCCTCGGATCAGAAGCCACAGCCGCCTGGCTCAGGCTTCTGCGAGCCAAGACGCCCCGCCTGAAGAACTATGCAAGAAGGCCATACTACACCACCAAGCTGGCTGTTGGCGAAAGCACGTCGGGGTTCGAAGTCGGCCTGGTCATTGATGGTCGATTGGCGATCGAGATCAAGAGATCCGACCTGGTCACTGAGTAGAGTTCGAAGGGTCTTCGCGATACGAATCGTGAGCTTGTGTCCAAGTTCCCACCGGTCACACCTTGGAAGACGCATTCTCCCTTCGACTGCTAGAGTTCCGCGTGCGATGAGACGCAAGAAGAACACAAAGGCCAAGAGCCGCCGATCCCGCTCAGGCAGCCCGAGGAAGGCGTCCACTCGGCAAGACAACGCCACCGCGAAGAGCGACTCGAACCCACCAGACACGGAGGCCTGGTCGGCGGGTGTCCGCGGCAAGATCCTCGGGGTTGCCCTTCTGGCCGCTCTGACCGCCGTCGTCTATTTCCCGGTCGTCGGTCACGAATTCATTTCGCTCGACGACCAGGTGTACTTCGTCGCCAACCCGCACCTCGACGGCGCCTTGGGTCTCGACGATCTGCGAAGCGCCTTCCTCGAGCCCTATTCCGCGAATTGGATTCCCCTTACCTCACTGTCGATCGCCCTCGACAACGCCCTCTACGGAACGAACCCAGCGGGCATTCACGTCACCAACGTGGTGCTACACGGTGCCGGCGCCGCTCTGCTCTTCCTCGCCCTGGTCGGGATGACTCGACACTGGGTCGCGAGCCTCTTTGTCGCTGCGGTCTTTGTGGTTCACCCCATTCATGTGGAATCAGTTGCGTGGGCGTCCGAGCGTAAGGATGTACTTGCTGGATTCTTTTGGATGGCAACCCTCGTTGCATACGCGCGCTATATCGAAGTGCCGAGCCCACGGCGTTATGTACTCGTGTTGATCGGCACCGCATTGGCACTTCTTTCGAAGCCTCTCGCCGTCACCCTCCCGTTTGCCCTCCTGCTGCTCGACTACTGGCCACTAGGCCGCATCGGTACCGGGGAAGGTGGTCGGCTCTCGAAGCTTTCAGGCCTGGGAGGTGCAGTTCGCGAGAAGCTTCCGTTGTTCGGGCTCGTTGCCGTCTCGTGCGTCGTCACTCTCTTGGCGCAAAGAGCCGCGGGAGCCGAGCACTCGTCACAGGTGCCCATGCTGCTTCGAGTGGCGAACGCATCGCTTTCCTACCTCGCCTACCTGCAGGACAGCGTATGGCCGGCCGGGCTTGCGATCTTCTATCCCTACCCAGGCGCGGAAGAACTCAAATGGGGAGGGATCGGTGCCGGTGTGATCCTTGTGGCCGCGAGTGCGCTTTGCCTGCGCGCAGGCTCTCGGCATCCACACCTCTTGGTGGGATGGTTCTGGTTCCTTGGAACGCTGGTTCCGGTCATCGGCCTCGTGCAGGTGGGGACACAAGCACGCGCCGATCGATACATGTACGTACCGCTCATTGGTGTGATGCTTGCGGTGACGTGGGCGTGTGTTCGGGCTGCGGGCGATTCGCGCACGCAACAGCGCCGCTTGGCAGCCGCGAGTGCAGTGCTCATCGTGTTGCTCTCAGTGGTTGCAAGCCTGCAGGTTCGGCACTGGAAGGACTCGCAAACGCTCTTTGCGCACGCGGTCGCGGTTACGGAGAACAACTACTTCGCCCACGCTTCACTCGGCACGGCACTACGTGTGACGGGCAATCTCGAAGAAGCGGAAGGTCACTTGCGAGACGCCCTCCGAATGAAGCCGACCTACGACACTGCGCGAATCGAGCTCGCAATCCTATTGGCCAGCAAGGGACAACTTGCGGCGGCACGGGCCGAGCTGGCAGGTGTTCAGACATCCCGGCGCAACGATGCAGAGACTCAGGCGGCGCTGGGCTTGGTGGCGGATCGAATGGGGGAGCATCGGACGGCGATCGGCCACTATAGAGCCGCGCAGAAGGCAGACCCCCGTAACCTGGAAGTCTCGAACAATCTCGCGTGGTTGCTGGCGACGGCCCACGATTTCAAGCTGCGTGAGCCCGAGACAGCTGTGCGACTCGCCGAGAGGACGCTGTCGCAAGAGCCGGGCAATGCCAGTTTTCTCGACACGCTCGCGGCCGCCTACGCATCGGCGAGCCGATACGAGGATGCTTCAACGACGCAGTTGCGTGCAATCGAGGCCCTTACCGACAAGAAGCAAGAGCCCGACTTTCTTCGGCGCCTCGAGGGCTACCGCGCTTCCAAGCATTGAGAGCCTTCGGCCCAATCTGCGGCTTTACGCAGAGCAGTGCATGACTGATCGAGCGGACGAGCTGGGTTCCTCTCGTCCGCCTGTTCGAGTTCGGGAGCGAGTCAGTGATGTCGAAGACCAATGGCTGTAGTCGCCATCGTCTTGTCTCCGAAAGGCCCGGCGCCCAGAGCTCCGCACCGTAGCGGTCCGTCTAGTACGGATCATCGACACCATGCAGCGAGCCGAGGCGTAGGATCCGCTTGACGCGCCCCCACTCTTCGAGATGCTTCTCCTCACCCGTCGAGACGCCTCGGTCAATGCGGCTCGCGTCCTGGCCTTCTTGCGCTCTCGAAGCAAATGAACCCCCTGAGCCTCTTCTTGTTACTCCATGCTCGAATTGTAGGTGGCTCCTGTATATGAGTCACTTACAGTGTTTTGGTCGTCAACACTTCATTGGAGACCCGCATGTCATCGTTCAATCCCTCCGGCCAGTCCGACCATGAAGCGCTGCGTGAGAAATACCAGATCGAAAGAGACAAGCGCTTCCGCGCCGACGGGGCAGATCAGTACCTGGAGCCGAGTGGCCGCTTCGCCGACCTGGCCGGTGACCCTTGGGTCGGTGACGTCGATCGCGAGCCGGTGACCGACGAGGTCACAGTGGCACTGATCGGCGGTGGCTTTTCCGGCCTCTGCACTGGAGCGCAGTTGCACAAGCTCGGCGTGACCGATGTCCGCATCATTGACGGTGCCGGTGACGTCGGCGGAGTCTGGTACTGGAACCGCTATCCAGGTGCGATGTGTGATACCGCGGCGATGGTCTACCTGCCTCTGCTCGAAGAGACCGGGTATATGCCCAGCAAGAAGTACGTCTACGGCAAAGAGATCTTCGAACACGCACAGCGCATCGCCAAGAAGTTCGATCTCACCGACAAGGCGCTGTTCTCGACCCAGGTGACTAACTTGGAATGGGACGACGCGTCCTCACGCTGGCTGATCGAGACAGACCGGGGTGACCGCTTCCGTGCGCGATTCGTCGCGATGGGCACCGGGCCGATGACTCGCCCAAAGTTGCCGGGCATCCCCGGAATCGAGTCCTTCCAAGGCCACACCTTCCACACCGCGCGCTGGGACTACGACTACACAGGCGGCGACTGGGGAGGTGCCCCGATGAAGAACCTGGCCAACAAGCGGGTGGGCATCATCGGCACCGGCGCCACCGCGGTCCAATGCATCCCGGCACTCGCGCGCGACGCGGCCGAGCTCTTCGTATTCCAGCGCACGCCCTCGTCCATCGACGTGCGCAACAACCACCCGATCGATCCCAAGGAGTTCGCCGAACTCAAGCCGGGATGGCAAGACGGGTGGCTGATGAACTTCGCAACCCTCCAGATGGGCGGATTCACCGACGAGGATCTCGTGAAAGACGGTTGGACCGACATCGCCAAACGTATCCGCGACCGAGCCATCGCAGAGATGGGCAAGGGCAACGTCACCATTGGTCCCGAGCTGTTCGCCAAGGCCTACAACGAGAGCGACGACGAAAAGATGAATGAGATCCGCGTGCGGGTAGACGAGATCGTCAAGGATCCGGCGACCGCCGAGGCCCTCAAGCCCTGGTACCGCCAGCTGTGCAAGCGGCCCTGCTTCCACGACGAGTACCTCCAGTCCTACAATGTGCCTACCAACCACCTCATCGACACCGATGGCAAGGGGGTCGAGCGCATCGACGAGACCGGTGTCTGGGTGAATGGAACCCACTACGAACTCGATTGCATCGTCTTCGCATCCGGCTTCGAAGTACACCTCTCCCACACCGCCGACTACGAAACGGTCGGCCGCGGTGGCCGCACCCTGTCCGAACATTGGGAGCAAGGCATGCGAAGCATGCACGGGGTACACGTCCACGGCTTCCCCTCGCTCTTCATCGAGGGCTTGAGCCAGGGCGCGCGACTTGTCTCCAATATCACGCACAACCTCAACGATGCCGGTAAGAGCATCGCCGCCATCATCGCAAAGGCCCTCGAGACCGACGCCACCGAGGTGGAGGTGACCGAAGAGGGCGAGCAGGCCTGGATGAAGCTCATCGACAGCGGCCCAGAAGCGCTTCTCAGCAGCCCCGACTGTACTCCGGGTTACTACAACAACGAGGGCCAGCTACCGACTCCGGCTGACCGCCGCAACGCCGGCGGCTACCCCGAGGGTCCCGCAGCCTACTTCGACTTCATCAAAGCATGGCGAAACTCGAAGAAATTCGAAGGCCTCGAGTTCAAACAGGACTAGCTCCCGGGCTGAGCAATCCACGCTCGGCAATTCGAACCTGCGCCTCTCGGCTTCGCGAAACCACGACTGGTGCCGCGCGAAGGCCTGGTGCGACCTGGGCAACCACCCGAGTTGCCCGGAGTCGTCCCTATACGCTTGACTCCCGGTGAAGTCACAAACTGCTTCCCGTCAGCATGACCTGCCTGGGGATATTCGGACCGATTGAAACCTGAGAGAATTGCTTCTGTGAGCCGCTTGGGTTTCCCGGACCAGATCCGGAGTTAGCTTCCGGCGGTTTCCCTTCCTCCTGGAGAATCGCCTTCCTGAACGCACTCGAGATGAAACCTTTTCCGCTTGTCCATGCTTTGGGCACCGAACTGATCTGCTTCCAGGCCGATCCGAAGACACCCATCTCCGCGGCGAGGCACAAAGGCTCCTATCTATCCTGGAAACACTCCCCGGAACAACCTGGGGAATCCCGCCTGTGGTCGGTGGGGACTCTTCCGGACTCAGCCGAGCGCCTGGAACGCGCGCTCAGTGGCAGCCAGCGCGTGCTCGATGTCGCGCTCGGTGTGCGCGACCGAGAGAAACATATTGTGCCAGGGGTGCAGGTAGACGCCGTTAGTCAGCGCGTGGCCACAGAACTCCCGACCCTTCCTGAACTTGGGATCGTCCTCGAACATCACGGTGGGCATCTGCGGCGGTCCGGTCTGGCAGATCGCGTGGCCATGGCGCTGCGCCTGCCCCTCGAGGCCGTCCCGGAACGCCTGCCCCAGCTTTTCGAGACGCGTCGGTGCGTCCAGTTCCTCGAGCACGTCGAGGGTCGCGAGCGCCGCGGCGAAGGGCGCGGCCTGATACCAGAACGAGCCCGTCACGAAAACCTGGGACGCCGCGTCGCGATAGGCCTCGCTGCCCAGGATCGCGGCGAGCGGCTCGCCGTTCGCGAGCGCCTTCCCCCAGGCTGAAAGGTCAGGATTGACGCCATGCACGGCCCAGCTCGCGTCCAGCGACAGGCGCAGCCCGGCCCGGACGTCGTCGAGAATGAGCGCAGCGTCCGCGGCGTCGCAGATGCGTCGCACCTCGCGCGCGAAAGCCGGGTCGACGAGCTCCTGCGGGAGGCCCGCGTCGTGCTTGAAAGCCGAGACGACGATCCCCGCGAGGTCACCGGCACATGCCTCGGCAGCTGCCCGCACGCTCTCCGCGTCGTTGAAGCTATAGGTTGGGTAGTTCGCGTGCTCATCGTGTGGAGTGCCGCGAGACGTGCGGTTCGCCCAGGGTTGAGCACCGTGGTAGGCACCGGCCGCGACCAGGATCTTGCGCTTCTCGCTCCGGGATCGCGCCACCATATTGCAAACCGTCGTCGCATCGTTGCCGTTCTTTGCGAAGATCGCCCAGTCCGCATGCCCCACCTGCGACACCAGACGCTCGGCGAGGTCCACCAGAACGGGGGCCGGGCCGTTCGCGATGTCCAGCGCCTGGCGCTGCGCATCGGCCGCTGAGCGGATACGCGGGTTGCCGTAGCCCGCGATCATGGGACCGTAGGAGCACATGAAATCAATGTACTCGTTGTCATCCACGTCCCAGAGCCGGCAGCCGTCGGCACGCGCGAAGAACAGCGGGTAGTTCTTCGGCAGCCCGCGGGGCGACATGTGTCCATACATCCCGCCGGGAATCACCTTCTGGGCCCGAGTTCGCAGTGCGTCGTCGTTCTTCATACGTCCGCCCTCCTCCATCACGTCGCATCGATCGACGGCGATGGTACCACCTCCCCAATCGATGCAGCGGCATTTTCACCAAGAGTGCCAGACCAGGCCCCAACGACTACAGAACGTGCTGCCTCACAGATCTGCTCGTTGCCCCTCTTCTTCAGCTAGGCCACGAGTTCGGGCGCCACCTCTTTGAGGATGGGATGGATCTCCGTAAAGCTCTCACGCATGGCGGCCAGCGACGTTTCTATCTCACCCTTCGTTAGCGGCGTTGAAACCCTCAGAGCCATTAGATCCTCGAGTGTGATGACGCCCTTGTTGATGAGCGAGCGGCGAAAGAGAGCCATGGTTTCCTTCAGCCCTGGCTTACTGGCATTCATCAAATAGGAGAGCGGATTGGTGACCTCGTCGGCGGTCGTCAGGTGAACGCTCTGATGATTGCCATATCCAATCACCAGGCCCCTGATGCCAACGTCCTTGAGAACTCCCCGAATACCATCGGCCAGCAGTTCGCCATTGGCATTGATGCGCGCAATTTCATCGGCGGTCATGATGTTGAGACAGGCCGTACTAGCGGCAACAGTCACCGGATCACCCTGGTGAGCAGCGATGGCCGCTATCCTGAACGCTTCTTTCTGGCTAAAGAGTTTCATGATGTCGTTATGGCCACCCACGAGACCCATCGGCAGGCCGCCTCCGATGCCCTTGCCATAGACGCATAGGTCGGGCCTAACATCGTAGAGCGCTCCGGTCCCGCCGTGATCGAGCCAGAAGTTCACAATTTCATCGAAGATGAGAACAATGCCGTGTTTGTCGGTTTGCTCTCTCAGGAAGGCGAGGTAACCGTCTTTCGGCGGGACGGTGCCACCGGTCTGAAATCCCTCGGTGATGACAGCCGCCAGATCATCCTTGTTTTCCCGGATGATCTTTTCGGTTCCCTCTTTGTCGTTCCAGTTGGTCATCAGGATATTGTCGAGCGTATTCTTGGGCAGCCCGGGGAATACTTTAGGCGGCATAGCAAAGGCATCATCATAGGTGCCGTGATATCCCCCCCAGATCTTCAGGATCTTTTCCCTGCCGGTATGGGCTCTTGCCGCCCGTATGGCCCACATAAACGCCTGGGACCCGCCAAAGGCCGGCCACACCTTCTCGACCGAGGGGACGCGTCTGCACATCATTTCTGCCAGCACGTCCCAACCCTCATCGGGCATGAAGGTGACGAGACCCTTTGGCACCTGCTTCTGAACCGCCTCTGCGACTTTCGGATGGTTGTGCCCGATGATACTGGTCATGCCCACAATGAGGTCGATGTAGCTGTTGCCATCGACGTCGTACATATGGCTTCCGTCGACCCGGTCACAATAAGCCAGATAGGTGCCGGTGGAATGGGATCTGAGCGCGCCGCCGGGTGTAAACTCCTCAGCCCGTTCGCACAGCGCCCGGGACTTCGGCGTCATATCGCACCAGATCGCCTCGACCTCTTTCTCATATCTGGCGAGGAGCTCTTTTCCTTTGGACATGGCTGACACCCCTTGTTCGTTATCAAATTGCGACCGGCAAGAAATCTGGCACTGACCTGCCCCCGAAGCTCGCGACCGTGTTGCGTCTCACGACATTTTGGAGCGCGCCCGTTGCAATAGCAAAGCGGGTCTGTCCATCGAATGCGGAGTGCGGCGTCAATTCATTGTGAGCTGTGGCATCGAACATCGCCAACGAACGACCCGGACCCGGGCATAGCGAAATCAGGAGCTTCTGGTGCCGGGGACAGGACTCGAACCTGCACGCCTTGCAGCGGTGGCTCCTAAGGCCACTGCGTCTACCAATTCCGCCACCCCGGCTCGGGTCGCGGAGCTTAGCTCACACAGCGGAGCCCCGACATCCGTTGCTGCCGGGGCTCCTTTGGATCGGCTCTCCGAGGGAGGGGGAGAGTCGGTGTGTTTCCGGGGGAAGGCCTCAGGCGCCTGAGAAGGCCGCCTGGGCGGGTTCGACCGTTTCAATGGTGATTTCGCGGCCCGCGGACGGGAGGGAACCGGGGCGCAAGCGTCGCTTGAGTTCTTCGAGTTCCAGACGCGCGGCGTCGGTCTTGGCCTCTTCGCGAATCTCGCGGATCCGCAGTTCGAGTCCGTCGTCGCCGATCTCGTTGTCGATGCGGTTCTCCGCCTTCAGTCTCAACAACTGTTCGCGCACACTTTCCAGAGCCTTCATCTCGCCGTCGAGGGACAGATTGTCAAAAGCTTCCTGGATGCGTTTGCGCGCACGCGCATTGGCGAGTGCGGCCAGCACGCGCACCTTCTCGCGCTCGAGCTTGCGGATCTCGTCGCGGAACTGCACCAGGTTTCCCTTGGCGACCTCGCATTCGGAAGAGATTTCGTCGAGTTCGTGCTCGGCCCGCTGCAGTTCTTGCTGCAATGCGTCCTTCTGCGTAATCAGCGCCAGGGCCACGTCGTCATCGCCGTGCTTCACTGCGCGAGCGATGTCTTGTTGCAGCTTCGATAGTTCAGCGCCTCTTTCGCGAATCTCGCCTTCGATCTTGTTGCGCATGTACAGGATTCCGGCAACCGCGCGCTTCAGATCAGCGTACTGGCGCGTGCGCTCGATGATCGCGTTTTCGTAGACCGCGTGCGGGCTGGCCACTTCGCGGTCGCGCACCCAATTCGAAAACACACCCTCGAGTAGTGCGCGGACTCTGCCAAACAGGCCTCTGGGTCGATCGCTTGTCATTCTTGCCTCCTTACCTGGAGTCCCCGGTCCAGTCTTCGGACCGCAGATCCAGTTCTCGAATCTTCTGCTGCAAACTCTGTCGCACCATGCCGATCGCTTCGGCGGTGCGGGACACGTTCCCGTCGTTCTCGCGCAAGGCTCCGATCAGAAAGGCGCGTTCGAAACCTTCGACGGTCTGGCGCTTGGCGTCGCGAAAACTCGTGCCAGGCGGGAGCCCCGGAGTCGGCCCATCGACGCTGACCTCCGCATCGAGTGCGACATCGGACACACCGATCAGTTCTCCAGCCGAAAGCACCGCGGCGCGCTCGATCACGTTGCGCAGCTCGCGCACGTTTCCGCCCCAGGCATGGCGAGCCAGGTGCGCGAGCGCGTCAGAATCCATCTGCCTTTTCTCTCGCCCCAGGCGCTCGGCCACCTGTGTCAGGAAGCGTTCGACTAGCGCCGGCAGGTCTTCCAAGCGCTCGCGAAGAGGCGGCAGCGTCACTTCGACCACCTTCAAGCGGTAGTACAGATCCTCGCGAAACTTGCCCGCTTTCACTTCGGCTTCGAGGTCGCGATGGGTCGCCGCGACCACGCGCACATCGACGTTCACCTCACTATCGCCCCCGACCGGTTCGAAGGAGTGCTCCTGCAGGACGCGCAGTACCTTCGCCTGGGTCTCGGGCGCCATGTCGCCGATCTCGTCCAGGAAGATCGTACCGCCGTCGGCCGCCTGGAACTTGCCGATGCGACTGCGATCCGCACCAGTGAAGGCGCCCTTCTCGTGACCGAAAAGTTCGCTCTCGACCAGTTCCTGATTGATCGCCGCACAATTCACCGCGACGAAGGGCCGATTGCGACGCGGGCTGCGCTGGTGCAGCGCCTGCGCGACGAGTTCCTTTCCCGTGCCGCTCTCGCCGCGAACCAGCAGCGACAGATCGGTTTCGGCCACCTTCTGGATCGTCTCGAAGATCTGCCGCATCGCGGGACCGGAGCCGATCAGGTTCTCGAAACTGTATTCGCGCTCGACGCGCTCCAGCAACATGCGGTTCTCGCGCTGCAGACGAGTCTTCTCGAGCGCCCGGCGCACGACGACGCGCATCTCCTCGTTGTCGAAGGGTTTGGGAACGTAGTCTTCCGCGCCCTCTTTCATCGCATCGACTGCGATCTTTTCGCTGCCGTGTGCGGTGATCATCACGACCGCGGTCTCGGGTCGATCCTGCTTGACCGCGCGAAGCACGTCCATACCGGTGATGCCGCGGCCCAGGGCCAGATCGGTCAAAACCAGATCGTAAGAAGAATTCTCGAGGCGCCGCAGAGCTTCTTCTCCGGTGTCGGCCAAATCGACGTCATAGGAATCGCGTCGCAGTAGACCGCGCAGCGCCAGTTGGATGCCCTTCTCGTCTTCTACGATCAAAATGCGCGCCGTCACGAGCGAATCTCCTCGGCGATGGGGTGCTTGGGAAGTTGCACCACGAATTCAGTTCCATTGCCCGGCGATGAACCGATCTCGATCTCACCGCCGTGTGCGTCCACGAGCTTGCGCGTGATCGCCAGTCCGAGTCCTGTACCGTTCGCCTTCGAAGTGAAGAACGGCGTGAATATGCGCGCTTGCGTCTCTTCATCGATGCCCGGGCCGTTGTCCTTCACGCGCACCCAGACATCGGTTCCCGCCAGATTTTCGCCCATCGAGATGTGCAGCGCGGGTGAAGACGTATCCGCCTCTTCGAACGCATCGATCGCGTTGCCTACCAGATTGATCAATACCCTGCGCAGTTTCTCCGGATCACCGACCATCTCACCTTCGGTGTCCTGGTGGCGTTCGATGTTCACTCCGAGTGCTTCGAGGCGATCGCCGAGAGAATCGAGTGCGCTGTCGATCACTTCGCTCATGCGAATCGACTCCGAAGCCATCGCCTCCTCTCGCGCGTAGCGCAGAAGGTGGGAGATCGAGCGCTCTACGCGATCGAGCTCTTCGAGTGCAACGTCGGCGTACTCCACGTTCTCACCCGATGAAGGATCCTCACCCATCTGCTGCACGAGACTCTTGGCCGCGGTAATTGGATTGCGGATCTCGTGTGCGATCGACGCAGAGAGTTCTTCGAGCGAGCGCAGTTTCTCGTCTTCGAGTACGCGCCGCTCTCGCGTGACGCTATTGGCGACCGCGCGGTCCACCTCGGAGCGCACCCAGCGTTTCCTCAGATCGGGCGCGATGATCGCCTGGAAGAAATGGGATGCGAGTCCGATCCCCCAGCCCAGGGCCACCATCGTCGCGACGAAACGACCCGTGACGAAGAGCAGGAATATGCATACGAAGAAGTACGAAACGAAGTGCTGGACGAATTTCAGCTTCTTCTCGGCGCGCTCGCGGGCTTCGCGATACGCCTGTTCTTCGGGGGTCAATTCCTTCTTGCGGCGCCGCTTCGGTCGGCTGCGCCGATTCGAACGGGAACCCCTCTTTCGGGAGCCGTCCTCTTCTCGGGACATCGCATGTACTCCAAACCAATCCAGAAGCCCTCCCGGCAGTGGCCAGGTGGCATCCGGGCAGGCCTTCTGAATTGTACGGCTCTTCATGCATCCGCAAGAGAGCAATCGTCGTGCCGGAAATCCAAACCCAGCAAATTCAGGTACTTACGGGATGAGAAAAGCGAAAATGGCGCAGTTCCTGCGCGGCAGGTGCAGCAACAGAACTGCAGCTCGAGCGGTGGTGGCGGTCTTCAGGCGGGGTGCCTTCCAATCCTGAATCCAGCGCTGGCGGGCGCGCTGACGAGCGCGGTGAGGGCCAGGCTTCCTCCGACAATTGTGTGCTGTCAGCGAAAGCTGAGGGAGACTCGGCAAGCCGACATGCGGGGGCGACCTGGCCCTCATCGATGAGTAGGCAACTCGAACGGATAAGTGTCTGAAAAAAGTGGTTTCCCGGAAAGAAGAAGCGCGCCGAGAACAACTAACGCATCAACGACATTACGCCCAAGGCTGTGATCACGACCAAGATGCCTAGCAATACGAACGTCAACATTTTCCTTCCCTCATCTCGGTTGCCTCCGGCGTCGGGAACGGCGATCACCTGAACGGTGATGTTGTCGGAACCTCCGGCATCGATCGCGCTCGCGACGAGCACCCGGGCGGCCTCTTCGGGTTCGGCGATCTCGAGGCCCGCCTGGATCACTTTGGGTGAAACAGCGCCACAGAGGCCATCAGAACACAGGACGAGACGGTCTCCCCGCTGCGGCTCGTACTGCACGATGTCGACTTCGATCTCATCTACGACTCCGATCGCGCGGATGAGTTCGTTGCGTCGCGGATGTTCTTCTGCTTGCTCGGGGGTCAGGATGCCCTCGCGCACCCACATCGCGACCAGGCTGTGGTCTTCGGTGAGCGGTCGCAGCTCTCCACCGCGGAGTAGATAGGCGCGACTGTCTCCGACCCAGGCGATGAAAGCGTCGCCATTGGCCTCGAACAGGATCGCGACAGCCGTCGTCCCCATGCCCCTGAGCTCGGGATCGAGCTCAGAAGCCTGCCGAAGCTCGGAATTCGCCGTGAGCAGGCTCTCGCGCAGGCACTCCTCGGGTTTCGCTCCGCTTTCGCAGAAGACACGCCCCGCAGCCTCGATGCACATCCGGCTAGCCGTCGCGCCGCCGCGGTGTCCGCCCATTCCGTCGGCCACGACGATCAGGCGGGCTCCATCCTCCCGGCGAAAAGAGCCGAAAGCATCCTGGTTCTCGGAGCGTACCCGCCCGGTGTCCGTCAGCGAAGCGAGTTGAATCTCGTCGGGCTGTATTTGAGACAGGATGACCCCCTAGAGAAAATAAGCGTAACCCGTTGAAATCACTTGGTCTAGCGCCCGCCCCCGGGTTCCAGGTACAGACGACGACAGGTGGAATCGCCAAGCGACGCATTCGCCCTCGGCAGACGACGCCGATTCCCTTGTGATCGGGATCACAGCAAGAAGCCGGCAATTTCTCGATATCTCGGTTCTGGGAGAGGTGTTATGAATACAACCCATGTCCTGATGGCGATCTTCATCGGTCTCGGACTGCTGACGACCGCACTCACTTTCCAGTAGATCGCGAATCCGCACCGGGGGGGCGGATTCCAACCTGGTTGTTCTAGCCCGCATTTCTCGCCGCGGTGCGAATGCGGTGGAACATCTCCGCACTCTCGCAAGAGAAATCGCGGCCCGGCTCAGGAACTTCCCTGGGAACGACGGTCTCACCTGAGATATCATGAGACGCCTCGATGCAAGGCATCTCTTCCGGCCATCTTCGATCGCTAATCTGCCCAGCCCTCACCCTGCTCTGCGTTGTGGGCTGGACAGGTCCTGCAGCCTCCCAGGAGACGGATTCGCCGGCAGACATCAGGGTAGTCATCGTCAAGTTCCACAACGAGGGTGAGCACGCAGTCACCGCCTGTGCCGAGACCCTGAACCGCTCGCGAAGCCCCTTTCGAGCTTTCACGAGCGACGATTCCGATTCAATCGATCGCCTGCACCACCGACTGAAGCCGCGCAAGATCCGCGCCCTCTTCCGTCGCCCCGACGGCCGCCCTTTCTCGGTACAACGAAACCTACTGCGCAGTCGTCTCGCCACGCGAGCGCGCGTTGCAACGGTGCCCGATCTCTCGGCCATCTACGCGATCGAATTCCCGGATGCCGCACGCGCCGAAGCGGCTCTTGCTTCGTATCGAAAGGATCCTCACGTCGAGTACGCACAGCCCAACTACCGAGTCAGCGCGAACTACGAACCCGACGACCCGTACCGTTTTTCCAGCAACTCCTGGGGCCAGGGATATGAAGATCTCTGGGGACTCACGCTCATCAGCGCTCACGCGGCCTGGCAAGAAAGCCTGGGCGAAGACATCGTCGTCGCCGTCGTCGACACTGGCGTCAACTACGACCACCCCGATCTGCAAGAAAACATGTGGTTGAATCCCGGCGAGGATCTCGACCGCGACGGAGTGGTCGATCCCGAAGACCTCAACGGCATAGACGACGACGGCAATGGTTTCGCCGACGACCTGTACGGTTTTGATTTCCACAACTCGAGCGCGGGTTGCCAGGCTGACGATGGCTTCGATCCCAACGTGCGCTGCGATAGCGATCCGTTCGACGATCACGGGCATGGCACGCATGTTTCGGGAACCGTGGCAGCTGTCGGGAATAACGGCATCGGAGTGATTGGCGTCGCTCCGGGCGCAAAGATCATGGCGATCAAAGGCCTGGGCGCGGGGGGATCGGGTACCATCGAGGCCCTCGCACGGGGCATCGTATACGCTGCAGAAAACGGCGCACTCGTGATCAATAACAGTTGGTCTTGCGGCTCCCGCTGCCCGAGCAACCCGCTTGCGGAAGACGCGGTGCGAACCGCGACGGCACTGGGTGTCACATTGGTGTTCTCCGCCGGAAATCGCCGCGACGATCCCGTCTTCTTCAGTCCTCAGAATCTTCGCGAGACGCTCGTCGTATCGGCGTCGACTCAGGACGACGTCCCCACTTCGTTCACGAATCGCGGACTGCTGGTCGACGTGGCAGCACCGGGCGGCGGACTCGACCGGGCCCCTCCGGGCTTCGCTCCTACTCGCAACATCCTGTCGTTGAACGCATCCAACTCGAGTTTCAATACACCGGTGGGACCCGCGAATCGCTACCTGCGCCTGGCGGGAACCTCGATGTCCGCACCCCACGTGGCCGGACTCGCCGCGTTGATTCGCTCGCATCATCCAGAGTTCACTCGAGAGCAGGTACGGCGGGTCATTCGCGACAGTGCAGACGACCTCGGTGAACCGGGTCACGATCCGTTCTTCGGCGCGGGTCGCATCAACGCCTCCCGGGCCCTGACGATGGATTCGCCCAGCGAGGTGTTCGGCGCAATCGACCTGCCTCGACTCGGAAATCCGCTGGACCCGATCGAGATCCGAGGAAGTGCAGAAGGGCGCGACCTGGTGAGCTACGCGCTCTCGTACGGCGCCGGATTGGCGCCCGATCATTTCTTCCCGATCGGATCCGCTTCGCCCGAACCGATCCGTGACGGCGTACTGGCCATCTGGGACGCGAGTGAACTCCCACCCGGCCCCTATACAGTGCGCCTCTCGCTCGAATCCAGCGACGGCGAGGAGTTCTACGAGTTCGACCTCATCAGCCTGGACAGCAATCTGCCCAGCATGATCTCGTCTCCGGGAGCGGCTGCGTTACAGCCGGCGATCTCAGGCTCGCTGGTCGTCTGGCGCTCGGCACGCAGTACTGGCGAAGAGGACCAGGAACAGAAACTGTTCGTCACCGACCTCGACGATGGCGTCGAATACCCGGTTTCGGCGTCACCCGAGCGGGAGCACTCGGCCTCGATCGACGGCCTTCGGATTGCGTGGCTGGAAGGCAAGGCCGCATCGGGTGGAGAGATCCGAACCTGCCTCTTCGACCGCAGCCCTTCGGGCTGTTCCGCGCGCAACGTCGCTCCGTTCCAGATCACATTCGGCACACCGTTCGTCACAAACAACACTGTTCTGTGGACAAACTACGATCCACCGGGCTATCCGCAGATTTTCAGCTGTGCTCTGAGACCCGGAAGAGCCTGCACCGGCCCGCCGCTCGCACCTTTCGACTCGCTCCAGTTCCAGCCTCGACGGTATGGCAAGCGTCTGATCTGGAACGACTCGCGCTTCGCACCGCTCGCGATCGACATCTACACCTGTGAACCCGATTCCCCCGAAGGCTGCGTGCCGCGACGTATCGCTGCCGATAGTGACTCCGCTGGCTTCCCGCTGCTTTCGAGCCGGCCGAAACCTTTACTCGCCTACAAGCAGTTCCGCCCCCCCGAGTTGCGAATCTGCGAAGTCGATTTCGAAAACGCGATCTGCCAGCCGATGCTCATCTCGCAACTGGACCGCAACGACACGCACCCGGACCCTTTCCACGACATCTCCGGCAACACCGTGGTCTGGAATGACAGCCAGGGGGGAGCCGCAACCGATCTGTTCTTCTGTGAATACGAAGCCCGCAACGGAACGTGTCCCGTCCAGCGCCTGACGGCGAGCTTCGACGATCAGAGCCATGCGCGCATCGAAGGCAAGCGGGTGGTCTGGCAGGATTCCCGCGAGGGCATTCCGCGCATCGCCGTCTTCGATCTACCGAGCCTGGAGCCTTTGCGCGACCGGACCGCGAACTCCGCTGAACTCCTGCGAGTGCGCGTGACAGGCCACCCGGGAAGCCTGAAATCCATTGCCCTGAGCGCCACCCAGATCGACGCTGAACCGCTATCGGCCCTGGGTGCGAAGTTCGAAGACTTCGGTAATGGCACGGGAACTTTTTCCTGGGTACCGAACAGGACACAGGCGGGACGTCACGAAATCAGCTTCACGGGCGAGACGCCGGGCAAGCTGAAGAGCCGAGCGACGATTTCCATCGAAGTAGTTCCGGTCAATCACCCGCCGAGAGCACGCGTTCCCCGCTGGCGCATGGCTCGTGTCGGAAAGAGCGTCCACTTGAACGGTTGTCATAGCTTCGATCGCGACGGCGACGAACTGAGTTTCAGCTGGAGGGATCGACGGGGTCGAATCCTGGGAAGCGGGTGTCGGTTGACCCACACGCAAGATCGGCCGGGACTCGAGCGTCTGTGGCTGATCGTCAGCGATGGCCAATCCCACGACACCGCTCAGATGCGTATCTTGTGGCGCAGACATCGGCGGATTGCGCAGCGATCCGCCGCGCCGTTGTATTGATGACTGCGCCGGTCCGAGACTGGCGCACTCCGGAGGGGCCATGGGTTACGTAACGATCGAAAAACCGAAGCCACACGTGAGCGTGATCCGACTCAACCGACCCGACCGACTCAATCCGCTTTCGTTCGACACGGTCGCGCCCCTTTACGAGGCGATCGAAGAAGTCGGCAACGACAACGATTGCTGGGTGGCCGTCCTGACAGGCACCGGACGCGGCTTCTGCTCGGGTCTGGATCTAGAAGACCACGGAGTCCCTCCGAACATCGAAGGCCTCAAGCTCTCGCGTATCGCGATCAGCGCCATGGAATACATGTCCAATCTCGTCCCGGCCCTGCGCAAGATGCAGCAACCCGTGATCGCCGCGATCAACGGCCCCGCGTACGGCGGGGGAATGTGCCTGTGTCTGGGTGCGGATATCAGACTTGCTGCGCGCTCCGCAGTTTTTCGCAACGCGGCCATCAACAACGGACTGAGCGGAACGGAACTCGGCATCAGTTTCCTGCTGCCCCGCGCGATCGGCGCCTCGCGCGCCTGGGAGATCATTCTGAGCGGGCGCGAGGTCGGCGCCGACGAGGCCGAGCGAATTGGCCTGGTTTCCCGCACGGTCGATGATGAGCGACTGATGAGCGAGGCTCTCAGCCTGGCGGAAGGGATCTGCGACTTCAGCTCACACGGCGTTTTTGAGACCAAGAAAGTGCTGTGGTCGAACCTGGAAGGCGGCAGCCTCGCACAGGCCATCGACCTGGAGAACCGCAACCAGTTGCTGGTGCGCCTGACGACGAACAACCTCGACGAGGCCATTCGCGCGCGCAAAGAAAAGCGCAAACCGCTCTACGAGGACTGACGTAGCGACAGACCCGCCCAGGCTCGCCAGAATTGCGAGAACTCGAACGAAATCAGGCAGGCGGATCTCACGCTCGATGATCTTCCTCCCGATCCGTAGAGCATGGATTCGCGCTCCCTTTCGGTGCATGCGGTGGCCGCGCTGGGCACGGCGCTTTTGGCGCTCTGCTTGCTCATCTGGACCCCGCTATCGTCGTTCGAGAATCAGGCTCTCGATGCGCTACTGCGGACCGGGTCGAACTGGCCCCCGACTCATCCCGCCGAAATCCCCGACGCCGTGGTCGCAGCCCTGGACACCCGCAGCTTGAACGCCTTCGACGACTGGCCCTGGCCTCGCAACCGATACGCGCGATTGATCGAAGTGTTGGAAGCCGCCGAGGTCCGCGCGATCACCTTCGACATCGACTTCTCGACGCCGCGCGATCCGAAACTCGACGCGGAGTTTGGCACCGCGATCGTGCGCTCAGGCAAGGTGGTACTGGGCGCGTTTCGCGACATCCAGGAACTTCCCGGAACCGGCCGTATCGAAATGATCCATCGCCCGGTCCAGGTCATCGCCCAGGGTGCAACCGTGGGCAGTGGCATGGTGCCCTTTGATCCCGATGGAACGGTACGCATGGCGCGACCGGTCGCACAGATCGGCGAGAAATGGTTGCCCTCCCTGGCGTTGACCACCCTGGAAGTCATTCTGGGCCAATCCGATCCGCTGAGCCTGCAGCCCATTCGCGTCGTGGACTTCCGACGCAGTCGACCCGAGATTCCGGTTTTCTCGATCGTCGATCTGCTGGCCGGAGACGTCCCTGCCCGCGAACTCGCCGGACGGGTCGTTTTTGTCGGAGCGACCGCACCGGTCCTTCAAGATCTCTGGAAGACACCCGTTCACGCGCGAATTCCCGGGGTGATGATCCACGCGATCGAGTATCGCAACTACGCCGCGGATCGGGCCGGTCAGCGCCCGCTCTCGCGCGCGGGACTCGGCCTGCGGTTCACCCTGGCGTTACTGTTCTCGGCGCTGATGCGCTGGCTTGGATCGGGCACACATTTTCGACGCGTACTTGCAGGTGCGGCGCTATGCGCGTTGACTCCGGTCGCGTCGCTTGGCTTGCTTGTGATGGGCAGTGTGCTCGTTGAACCGATCTCCGCCCTTCTGGTCGTCATCCTGCATTACGTCTGGGGGATCGAGCGTTTGAGAATCCGCTTCCTGGAGCGGATTCAGGCTCGCGATCAGTCACTTGGCGCACTCGTGAACATCGGCAAGATCGCCTCATCAAGCGACAACTCCAGGAACGTGATGGCACTCGAACTACTGGGCAAAGTCACGTCCGCGAACTGGCTGGTGCTATTGCCGGCGCGCGTGAAGGGAGGATTCGAGCCGGATCCCCCTGGCTGGGCGCGTTCCGGCGCCCCACCGAACCCAGACCTGGGCACAGCACGGGACTCCATCACAGCGGGTGCGATGCAGACTGCATTTTCAGCGAACGGCGCAGAGCAGGAACTCTATGTGCCACTCGAAACCGATGTTCAGCAGATCGGCGTGCTCGTCGCCGGTTATCCTCGAATTTCCCTCCCGGACCAATCCGAGATTGACACGATCGAAGCCGTCGCGGCCTTGATCGCACTTGCGGGCACGACCGATCACTTGATCCGCGACCTGCGCGAGGCAACTGACATCGCGGTGGCCGCGAACAACGCCAAGACCGAGTTCCTCGCAAACTTGAGTCACGAGATCCGCACGCCACTCAATGCCGTGCTTGGGTACACCGATCTGCTCTGCGATCCGAAGATCGGCGCGGAACAACGATCTCAGATGAGCGAGGCGATGCGTCTGAATGGCGAACACGTCGTGGCGCTGGTGAACGACATCCTCGATCTGTCCCGAATCGAGACAGGCGATCTCGCTTTGAAGAGGAAACGGATCTGTCCGGTTGCCCTTGGCGAAGAGATCGTACGGATGCTCTCCGAACAAGCGCAAGAGAAAGGCATCCGACTCGAGTTCGAGTGTTCGCCTCGTGTACCGGCGAGTATCGAAACCGATCCGGTCCGCTTGAGCCAGGTGCTGGTCAACCTGATCGGCAATGGAATCAAGTTCACCGACGCGGGTTTCGTGAAATTGCGAGTGGGTCGCGACGATGGCAGCGATCTTGAACGAGGCTTGCTGCAATTCGATGTACTCGATAGCGGAATCGGCATGGAACCCGACGCTCAAGCGAGAGTCTTCGAAGCCTTCTTCCAGGCCGATGGCTCTTCGACGCGCCAACGCGGCGGCACGGGACTGGGTCTTGCGATCTCACGACGTCTGGCATCGTTACTGGGCGGAAGTATCGAGATCAGCAGTGAACCGGGCCGAGGTAGCGTATTCCGCCTGAGCGTGGGCGTGGGCGTGGGTCCGATTGGGGAACACGCGACGCCAGCCAGATCCAGCAAGTCCAAGGAACTGCCCGAAGGGCTTTGCGGCCGCGTGCTGGTCGCCGAAGATGGCCTTGATAACCAACGCATCATCGAGATGTTCCTGAGCAAAGCCGGACTCGACGTGACGATTGCCGAAAACGGACAACTCGCGTGTGAGTTCGCCGCACAGGCCGAAGAAGCCGGGGAACCGTTCGACATGGTGTTCATGGACATCGCCATGCCGATACTCGATGGCCACGGAGCGACGCGTCGGCTGCGAGAGAACGGCTTCACGGCTCCAATCGTCGCACTCACCGCACATGCCCAGCCCGAAGATCGCGAAGCCGCCCTTACGGCGGGTTGTGACGAGTACATGACCAAACCGGTAAAGCGCCGGCAATTGGTCGAAATGGCGGCTTGTCTGCTCGAGAGCCGCAAGACCGGATAAGCACCGGCAGGCTGCTAGAATCGGCGCCATGCGCATCGCCACATGGAACGTCAACGGACTTCGCGCGCGACTCGACTTCGTGCTGCACTGGCTCCGCTCTCGCCAGCCCGATCTCGTAGGGCTGCAGGAACTCAAGCTGACCGACGAGAACTTCCCGCATCGGGAGTTCGAAGCCGCTGGGTACCAGACCGTATGCCACGGACAGAAGAGCTGGAACGGTGTTGCAATCCTCAGCCGTAAACCAATCGAAGCCGTACAGCGCGGGTTGCCCGGACAGGAAGACTTCGGAAGTCGCTTGATCAGTGTCGACGTCGACGACCTGCGCTTCACCACCCTCTACCTGCCAAACGGCAAACACACCGAACACGAAGACTTCCCGCGCAAACTCGCCTGGATGGAGACGCTGGCCGAACACATCCGCGAAGCTCACGATCCAGAGCGCCCCGAGGTCTTGTGCGGTGACTTCAACGTGTGCCCGGAAGCAATCGACAGCCACGACGATCGCGCCGGACCCGAGGACATCTTCCACACGCCCGCCGAACGAGAACGCTTTCAGAAACTACTGGACTGGGGATTCGTCGATCTGTTCCGCAAGAAGTTTCCTCACGAGAAACTGTATTCCTGGTGGGACTACCGCGGCGGTGCGTTCCACCGCGGCCTGGGTCTGCGCATCGATTTCCTGCTCGGCACACGACCCGTCGTCGAGCGCCTGCAATCAGTGGAGATCGATCGCGACTATCGCAAGAAGCAGGACGGTCTGACCGCCTCGGACCACGCACCCGTAATCGCAGACCTGGCCTGAAAGACTCAGATGGACTGCGGCCGGTCCTTTTTCATGAAGGTCGCGGCGAAAAGCGCGAGTAGAGCCATGACTCCTCCCGCGAGGAAGGCTGGCTGATATCCCGCCCCCCCGGCGTACAGGCCTGCGAGCAAAGCGATCCCGAAGGCGGTCACAACTTGATTGATCAGGCGATTGGCTGCAGTGGCCACTCCCAGATGCTCCGGCGGAACTGCTCCAGCGACCGCCGCATTCAGCGAAGGGCCGCAGAGTCCCTGACCGAGTCCCTGGAGAACCAGCCCCGCGCCCACGACCGCGATCCACTCCGACGAAGCGCCCGTCGCGAGTACGGCCATCGAAATCATGATCGTCGCGGTTCCGATCATCGAAGCCCAGCGGTCTCCGACACGCGTTCCGAGAACCCCTCCCAGAGGAGAGGCCAGGGTCAGGGTGAGAGTGCGCAGAATCATGAAGAGCGAAGCAGAAGCGACGTTCAGTCCAAACACGTTTTGCAACAGAAATGGGGCGAGCACGAAAGCCCCCATATAGGCGCCACCCTGCAGCGCACCCGAGAGGATGGGTGCAGTGAAGTTGCGCAACGAAAAGAACTGCAGGGGCAGCAGTGGATCCTCCGTCTTCTTCTCGACGCGCACGAACCCGACCAGGAAGACGAAACTGAGCGCGACCGCGCCCCAGACCCATCGAGAGCTCAAGCCCAGCTCACCGACCTGACCGAGCGCGAACATCAAGAAACCCGCACTCACAGCCAGAAGCGCGGAACCCAGAGCATCAAATCGAACTTTCTGTCGCACAGTCTCGATGAGTACGAACCAGGCGAGAGCCAATGCGAGTATCGAGAACACACCCTGAACGATGAAGAGCATGCGCCAGCCCATGTACTGGACCATTGGGCCTCCCGCGATCAGACCCAGAGCCGGTGCACCCGCGCCCATCATCGACCACCAACCCATGGCGCGCGTGCGTTCCTCCGGGCTGTACGCGCTGAAGATCAATGCCATGGAACTCGGACCCGAGGCCGCGCCGACGACGGAAGCCGCCACACGCAGACCAATCAGAGAGTAGGCATCCCAGGCGGCAGCAGTCACGAACGAAAGCAGAGTCGCAGCCGCCGACCCGGCCAGAAAGATGCGGCGATGTCCGTACATATCGCCGAACTTACCGAGCACCGGTAGCGCGACAGCCGAGAACAAGATCGGTGCGGTCACGACCCAGGCCAGGGTCGTCTCCTTGGATCCGAGTTCTGCAGCGATGTTCTTCAACGAGACCGCCAACACGGTAAAGGTGAAATTCGTCGCGAACATTCCGGCGAGTCCAGCAAACAGGATCCAACGCTGGTGAACCCCGCGAGCCTTCAGATCCGCGATCCAGCGGTCGCGCACGCGCCACGCTCGACCGGGGCGATTGCCGCGATGCAGGGGGGGCCCTTTGGGTGAGACAGGGGAAGTCTCGGTGGGAGGCAGGGTGTTCGGCACGGTCCTTCAGGTAGCAGACGCGACACCCGGACGGCTACTATAGGCATCAGAAGACGGAGGAGTGGCCATGAGCGCATCCGATAAACCCAGCCTGGAAATGCTCGCGAAGACGCGGGACGAAATGCTCGCCGCACTCGAATCCGGTGAGGGCGAGAAGATGGAGGGGCTGACACTGGAACGCCTGCGGGACGCAATGTTCCGGCCCAAGGCACTCGAAACGATGCAGGAAATGCTCGAATCCGGTCCCGGTTCGGCGCAGGTCGGCGCGCCCGCACCCGACTTCGAACTGTCTTATCTGCCGGGGTACGGCGCCCAGGACGACGCGAGCGTCGCGCTCTCTCAACACTTCGGGAAACGACCCGTCGGGTTGATCTTCGGCAGCTACACCTGACCGCCATTTCGGGCCCAGGCTGGGTCCCTCAACGAGATCTACCAGCGCTACCGCGAGCAGGTCGACTTCTACGTCGTGTACATCAAGGAAATCCATCCGACCGATGGCTGGCAGGTGGCCGAAAACGAGGAAGACACGGTGCTCGTACGACAGCACCAGTCGATGGATGAACGCATCGAAGTCGGACAGTCGTGCATGCTCAAGCTGGCGCTCGAGATGCCCGCACTGATCGACGAAATGGACAACGCGGTCACTAGCGCCTACGCCGCCTTGCCCGAGCGTCTCTACTTGATCGGACGCGACGGTCGCGTGGCCTACCAGGGAGGCATGGGGCCCATGTTCTTCCGCCCGGCCGAATGGGAAGACGCGATCCGAAACTACCTGTCCGCTGAGCAGGAGCGCTGAGCAGGAGCGCTGATTCAGACGAGAATTGCGCTGGCGAGAGTTCGCCTCAACGTCTTGCCTGTCTTCGCTGCACCCCAGTCGCGATCGACCGCGAGCGCCTCCCAGGCCGGCAGGGATGCCCCCGCCCAGAGAAAGTCCGCAGCCCGCGGTGCGGTCCATTCCTTCGCGAGAGCGGCGTCGCGCTTGAGGCGACGGGTCAGGAGCGAGAAACCGTAGTGCAACTCGTCCATGCGATCATTCCACGCCCTTCCCGCCTCCGGATCCTGCTGGCGCGCCGCTATCAGTTGCCGAGCGACCGGGTAGATCACGGGAACGAAGGAAAACCAGACACGCAGGAAGGCATCCAGGCGTTCCACCGGGCCTTCCGTGACGAGCGCGCCGCGAAAACGCGCGTGGATGTCTTCGAGTTCATCGGCTCGACGCACGAGCGCGATCAGCAGCCCGCCCCGGGTCTTGAAGTGGACATAGATGGACTGGCGCGTCATCCCCACTTCCCCGGCAATTTCCGCCATGCCCACATCGAGTCCGCGCTCCACGATGAGCTTCCACGCGGCGTCGAGAATGGCTGCTCGTGTCCGAATCGTCCTGGGATGCAGGCTTGACATGCGACAAACTTAGCGTTCAGAATTGACCCACGTCAAATTGAACTCACACAGGAGACCCATTGGGAAAACCGAGTTCCAACTCTTCCATTGAATCCCGGATCGCCAACCTCATGGCTCGTTACGGGGATGGGAGCGACGGCTCCGCACCAACGGCTGATCAGTGGCGAAGCATCCTGGCCAGACCGGGCGAGCAGCCGGTCACACTGATCAACTTCCTGAAGCTGCGCAGCGTCGCCGACTACGGAGATGCTTCCGGGGCTCCCGAACCCTCAGGCAGTGGTGGCGAAGCGATGGTGCGATACGCGGCAGTGAGCGTTCCCAGCCTCGAGAATGTGGGCGGACGGTTCGTGCTCACCGCACCTTTTGAAACAACGCTGATGGGCGAGGACGAGGACTGGGACATGGTCGTCATCGGAAGCTATCCGTCTGGCGATGCCCTGCTCGCGCTCTTTGAGGACGAAGCCTACTGCGAGGCCTATGGACACCGCCGGGCGGCGGTCGCGCGCCAGCGGGTCGTAGCGATCGCAGGCCAGTAGTTCAGACCTGCTCCGCAGAAGCTTCAAGGGCGGCCAGATGTGCATCCACCGCCTCTTTGGGAGGCGGCGATGTGAGTAGGTTGCGCGCAGGACGCAGGCGCACCAGATGAAATAGCAGTCCTGCGAGCGCAGCTCCTCCCAGAACCACACCGCTGGTGATCCCGAACTTCTGCACATCATCGAGATCGGTACCGACACCGAGTACGGATTGCGCTGCTCCGCCGAGCAATACGGCGGACGCCCCTCCCCACGCGACCGACTTGAGCACGACGCTGCGCAGAACCGGTGTCGCCCCTTCCGCACCTAAGCGCTTGAGTTCGCGCGGAGTAAACGTGTCGAGCATCCAGCCCGTCTCTTCGTCGACAGTCCGCCCGTCTGGAGGCGGCAACTCGCGACTCGTCAGAGGGTCGATGGTGGTTTCACCGGCTGCGTGTTTCGCGACACCGATCTGGATGTCGCGATGAATCCGCTCCGAGATCGGGTAGCGCAACGCGAAGAAGAAGGCGATCAGCGAGAAAAACGCCGGGGCCAGAGAGAAGATCGCGCGTATGGCGAAGATCACATCGGGGGACTGCGGCTGATTCGGGACATAACCCATCATCCCTAGAAAGGCGAGTGGAAAAGCCGCACTCGGGATCACGACCAGCTTGGTCACAATCGCCCAGAACGCTCCGTACTGTGCCTCGCGTCGCTTGCCCGTGTGGAGTTCGTCGTAGTCGATCACGTCGGCCTGCATGGCGGGACCAATGAAGAAGCCCGCGCCAAACTGCATCCCCGTATAGGCGAGCAGGAGCAACACCCAGTATTCGTCTCCCGGACCCATCATGAAGAGCCCGGCCCCCCCGCTGATACCGATGCCGAAGTTGAGCAACCAGACCCGCAGCTTGCCGATCCGGCGCGCCAGCCAGATCCAGGCGGGAAGCCAGGCCGCCCCCGATACGAAGTAGGCCAACAGAAAGCGTGTAAGCCAGGCATCCGGGTCGTCGACCTGCAGCACGTACTCCGTAAAAAACGGCATTAAAGTCCCCGGAATCGCTCCCGGAATGCTACCGGCCACATAGGTCAGCAACAGGACGCGAAACGGCTGGTTCCGCATGGCGCGACGAATACCCGGAACCAGCGGATTCGATTCGCGCTGGACATAGTCCGGCCGCTCCGGGACACGCATGACCAGGACCGCGTACGAAACCACCAGGACACTGGCGAAAAACGTCGAGACCCAAAAAAAGACCCGGCGCGGAGGCAGGCCTGCGTCCAGCAGGACCCCTGGCAAGACGGTCGCGACCACGATCCCGATCAGGATGAAACCCGCCCGGATACCGAACAAACTCGTGCGTTCGTGGTAGTCCGGAGTGAGTTCCGCACCCAGAGCGTAATGCGGCAGATCGTAGATCGTGTGAAAGATGAAGTAGAGCACGAAGAACACCGCGAACCAGAGTGCTGCCTGTCCGGTTTCGAGGTTCTCCGGCGGTGTAAACAAGGCCACGAGCGCCACCGCACAGAGCGGAACGCCAAGCACGATCCAGGGCTTGCGCCGACCCCAACGCGTCTTGGTTCGATCCGAGATCCAGCCCATCAGCGGATCGGTAATGGCATCGAGCGAACGCGCGAGTGCGATTCCGATCGCCAGCCAGCCCAAAGGAACCAGAACCGTGTCCGAGTAGAACTTCGGCATGTGCACGAAGATCGGAATGGCAATCGCGGCCCCGGCCGTGCTCGGCAGGCTGAAGATCAGCTTGGTCGAGAGCGAGAGTCTATGGGCGGCGCTCGGCGGAGCGGGTGCTGCGGGGGGGGATGGGGGCAAGTACGAGTTCTCCTGGTACCGGCAAAAAGGAATCTGGGCCGAAGATTGGATCTGTGTAGCCATAGGAGCTACATCGTTCTTTCCATTCTAGCCGTTCGATGAACTCAATACTCAGAAGAGAGTTCGCGGCTTGCGGACCCGGCCACCTACAGAGGAGTGTCTACTCCGAGACTCTTCGATCGGTAGAGAAACATCCGCCCCATCGGCTCCGAACGCGCCCCGGATTCAAAGTCAATCTCCAGCGATCTGATCTGTTCGCGCATGAGTTCGAGGTGCTCTTCGCTGGAACGCAAAACGGGCTGTTCGAGCCCCCAGAGAAGGAAGTACTCGGGACGGCGCCCCGCAGACGGGTTCCGGGGAAGTAGTTCATCGGCATGACGACCGTGCCCGGTTCGATCTCCGATTTGAGTAGGGGATACTCGTGCAGATCTTCCTGCATTCGGGGTAGCATCGAGAACTTCGCCCCGTTGAGCGCCAGGGCTACAACCGCTACACGCCTCCGGCGACCGAGTCGGGCAATGCGAAGAGCAAGGCGAACAAGAAGACGGCCTGCAGGCCCAGACCGGTACGAAGGCCATCCTCGGCGCTCGCCCTGGACATCTGGCGCAATCCAATTGCGATCGCCGCGACCAATAGCAGCGTGACCGCGGGCGCGATCCACGTCTCCCAAGTGCCGCAGGAAACGAGATCGCGGGCGCGCGCGAAGCCGTCAATCAGTTCAATCGGAGACAGGCGCGAGACTTTGCCGCCTTCGGTCGGTCGCAACAGGAACGCGGCCAGTAGACCCAGCGAGGGAAGCAGTGCGAGTGCGGGTAGACGGCCGAAGCGCAGCATCCGCGAGAATCGGCCCGCGGAATCTCCAGGCCAGGCTCGCGCCAGAAGCACGAAGCCCAGACCACTGACGCTGATGACGAAACTCAGCGGATGGAAGAAGTACGAAACGAGGGCGAGCCCGCGAGTCCGATGGCGTCGCGCCCACTCGCGGTTTCCGCACGCGGCAGCCACCAGGCGAGAATCAGGGGGTAGAAAACGATCCCGAGCGGAACCGGTTGCTTCCTGTTTCCGGCACCCACGGTTCGGGTTGATTGCCAGTTGCGACGCCGGCGTTAGGCTCCAGATCATGGAAGCAACAGAACGTCCAGCAGCGCGGGCGCTCATCCTTACGCCGGAGGACCGGGTGCTCATGATGAAGAACCGGTTTCCGTGGAGAGATGAGGAAATCTGGATCACCCCCGGGGGCGGAATCGAGTCGGGGGAAACGGCCCGAGAAGCAGCGGTTCGCGAAGTGCGCGAAGAAACCGGATTCGTGGTGGACGAACTGGGACCCGAGTTGTGGACCCGCGATCATCTGATCGATTTACCCAGCGGCAAGACCCTTTTACGCGAGCGCTACTTCCTCGTACAGACGGATGAGTTCGAACCGAGCTCAGACACTCTCGAGGATGGATTCGAAAAGGACTGGTTTCGGGGGTATCGCTGGTGGTCGGCAGCGCAGCTCCTGGAGACCCGCGCACAGATCGCACCCGGAAGACTCGCCCAGCTGATCTCCGAACTCTTGCGCGACGGCCCTCCGCTGAAGCCGTTTTCGATTTCTGCCTGATCGAAAGAAGAATCTGCGGATTCGCAGCGAATCCCCGATCCAGCCCGATCGCCGGACGGATATCCGACGGTTTTTCTATGCCTACTATCCGATCCGGGATCTGATAGAGTCCTCGCATGAGTGACTCTCTTCAGTACGAAAAATCAGGTGATGTCGCGATTCTTCGGATGGACGACGGCAAGGCCAATGCGATCGACCCGACGCTCATCGACGCCGTGAGCAAGGCCCTGGAGCGGGCGGAAAAGGAGGCCGGTTCGGTCCTGATCACCGGCCGCCCCAAGCGCTTTTCGGCGGGCTTCAATCTGAACGTGATGCGCGAGGGCGGCCCCGATGCAGCGCGGAAGATGGTCACAGGCGGTGCAAATCTCGCGTTGCAGATCGCGCGTCATCCCGCACCCGTGGTCATCGCCTGCAACGGTCACGCGCTGGCGATGGGAGCCGTGCTGCTCCTGGCGGCCGACGTGCGCGTCGGAACCTCCGGTGATTTCAAGATCGGCTTCAATGAGGTAGCCATCGGAATGACCACGCCGGTGTTCCTGGTCGAACTGGCCCGCGAGCGCCTCTCCAAACGCCACCTGCATCGCGCCACCGTACTGGCCGAAATCTACGGACCTGAAACGGCAGTCGACGCGGGTTTTCTCGACCGGGTACTGGCGCCGGATGAGGTGTTCGCCAGTGCACTCGAGGAAGCCCAACGACTGGCCCAACTACCACGGGGGGCATTCATCGGTACGCGCAGGCTCGTGCGCGGAGAGACACTCGACAAGATCGAAGCGAGCCTCGCCGACGATATGGCCCGCTCCTTCCCGACCGGCGCCTGAACCCCTACGATCGAACCCCCAAGAGGAACAACGACATGCCGATCCACACACCGATTTGTGACCTGCTCGGAATCGACCATCCCATCATCCTGGGCGGAATGATGGGAATCAGCGACGGGAAGCTGACCGCTGCCGTCTCGGAAGCCGGCGCCCTGGGCACGCTTTCGACCGCTACATTTGGTCCCGACGGCACGCGAAGCGAGATCGAGAAGATCCGCAAGATCACCGACAAACCCTACTCGCTCAACCTCCCGATCTTCCACCCCATGGTTCCCGAACTCGTGAAGATCGCGGCTGAATGCGGCGTGACGATCGCCACGACCTCCGCAGGTAGCCCGCAGAAGTTCACCAGCCAGCTCAAAGACGCTGGCATCATCGTGCTTCACGTGGTTTCGTCGCTGCGAAATGCAGTCAAAGCTCAGCAGGCCGGGGTCGACGCCATCGTGGTCGAAGGAATCGAGTCCGGAGGCAAGGTGGGCCGCGAAGACATCCCCGCGATCTCACTGATCCCGCTGGTGGCGAAAGAGGTGGACATCCCCATCATCGGCGCGGGCGGACTGGCGGACGGGCGCGGACTGCTGGCGGTGCTGGCGCTCGGCGCCCAGGGCGCCCAGATGGGAACTCGCTTCCTGGCCAGCAACGAATCCCCTGCTCACGACAACTGGAAGAAGGTCCTGATCAATGCGGGGGACGGGGATACCGCCGTTGCGTGTCGACAGTCCTCTCCCACACGGATGATTCAGAACTCCTTCTTCGAGGAAATGAATGCTCTCGACGCGCCTGGCAAGAGCGCCATGGACTTCATGGGGATTCAGGGCGAGGGAATGGCTCGAATTCCCGACGACGCCGACGGAAGCAAGGGCAACTACATCGCGGGTACCGGCGCGGGTCTGATCACCAGTGTGAAACCGGCGGGCGACATCGTCCGCGAGATCGTAGATGAGGCCGAAACAGAACTGGAGCGTCTCAACACAATCGTCGGCTAGGCGGGATGCCCTGCCCTGTTTCAATCCGCTAGATTGAGAGCGTGAGCGATCGGTTTGCCGGAGCAGAACGCCTGCGGGACTACTTCGATCTCCAGCTTCATTTCGCGGAGCGGATATCGGTACTGAATTCCGAGACCATCGCAGCCAGCGTGGCTCGTTTCACGAATCTGCATCGCCGATTCGGACTCGGAAGAGCCGTCACCGGTGAAGAGTCGGAAGCCTGGAGAGAATTCGCAGCTCGTCTGGCCCGAATCGAAATACACGACGAGCGCGTCGAGTGGGCGCAGGAATTCTTCGCGCACTCTTCCAAGGAACCTCCGCCGACCGACCAGCCGCGCTTTGGGTGCTTCGCCTACGAACCTCCGAATCAAGACGGGGTCGTGCGGATCCACTTCGAAAACCGCGAGGTCGGATTCGCATCCGGGCCACTGAGTTCGGGCAAGGTGGATCGGCGAACGGGCGAGCTTCAGCAGCTCTTCGCTCACCTGAGTGAGCACGCCCCGTCTGCGAAAGCCATTCGAGGCGGTTCGTGGTTGTACCATCGAGAAGCGTACAGAAGACTCTTCCCAGCGAGTTTCATCGACACGCTGAAAGAACCCGAGCGCAATCCCCGCTTCGACGGCTCGTCCAGCTGGGGGCAATTCCTCGACCATCGCGAGTGTGTCCGAGCTGATCTTGGTGCGATCTTCCTGCAGAATCTACCACGACTCGATCTAGCGAAACTATGGCGTGCGTTCCCTCTACCAGCTCTGATCGCACTGGCACCCGTTGAGGATTTCTATCGCTTCTACGGCATCGACAGAGGGAACATCGACGGGCGTTCGTGAGAACGATCGCGAGTGGCTGGAGATCCGGCCGAGTTCCGGGCAGGTCTAGCGACGCTCGGCGAAGAGCAACGGATGGCGCGCCGCCAAAGAGGAAGTACGAAATCCCTCTCCGAGCCCTCCCGCCTCAGAGACTTCGAATCCGGCCTCGCGAAAGATGCTCATGTACTCGCCGAGGCTGAAGTTGGTCCAGAACATGGTGGCCCCGAAAAAGTCGTTCTCCGTATAGGGCTGCTCGTTGACCCGACCGACCGAACCCAGGAACACTCCGCCAGGTCGCAGCCACTCGTGCATGCGCCGAACCAGTTCCACCTGTTGTTCGCGTGGCAGATGGAACAGCACATAGAACGAGCAGATTGCGTCGAATGTCGCCGGTTCCGGAGAAAAGTCCATCACATCCATGCACAGGAGCGTTGCGCGAGGAACGGCCTTCTTCGCTCGGCTGATCTGCTCGGCCGAGAAGTCGACGCCGGTCACCTGGAAGTTCTCAGAGAGAGCCTGCGCGATCGGCTGCCCGGCACCGCAGCCCAGATCCAGTACCGCCGAACCCGGAAGCAGTCTTTCAGTGAGTCTCCCGAGTTCCACAGGAGGTTCATCCTGGCGTGCCGCGGAGTAGCTCTCCGAGCAGGAGTCGTAGCCTCGTCGCACGACTTCCTTGTAGTCGGTCTCTGGATCACATGCAGGTTTCATACGGACACTTCTCCTGGTTCCCTGCTGGCTCGAAGCAACTCCCCTGTTCGAGCAAGTGGCATATTGGGAAACTAGCGTAGAGTATTCCGAGCGAGATGCTGTGGTCAGTTCCGGATCTCCATTGCCTCACATCCGGAACCCGAAGGCAGAAGGTACTCTTCACCGTCGCGGTTGCGCGATACGATGCAGAACCTGGGCGAGACCACATCGCGCCAGCCCGGCGCTAGATCGAGGCGCAGGCTGAATCCCGATGCAACATGCTCCGGAGAGCCCAGACCGCGGGCCACGTCCTGGCGCAGAACCGGGACGGCAAAGGCCCGCAGAACAGGCATGTTCGTTGTCACGCGAAGCTGGGCCTCCGGATCCGTAGCGACAAATTCCGACCAGCCGATGATCAGAGCGTACGGTTCGGGATCCTCGGCATAGACCTTCTGATAGTTCACTTCACCGCTTCCTGGATGGCGAGTAGCGACGCCAGAGGCCAGAAGTACGGGGATCTCGGGAGGGTCGAATACGTCGACCGGAACGACAGTTCCATCTGAAGCCCAGGGAGTCGGGCGCTTCTCGGAAGTCAGCTTTACATGCAGGAAGCGGTTGAACAACTGTTCGAATTCATGTTCGGGAAGCGATGGGAACCACGTTCGAAACATCGGCATGCGCGGCCGAATCAGCACATGGGCCGGCGCGGCCCATCCCCAGCCGTTCAACACCGAGCCCCACACTCCTATTCCGTCAAGCACGAGCCATCCACGCGCATGGCGCGCGGCAAACTCATCGAGATTGCGAGTAATCGGCGTCACAGGTCGTTCGAAGATCGGTTTCGCCGACTGGATCGGATTGAAGAGTGCAAAACCCGCCAGGTTGGCGAATAGCGTCACGCCGAGCAGCACCTGGCGCGTCGCCCGCGAGCCTTCGGGCATCAGGAGACCGCCGAATAGCAACGGCAGAAGCACGGCCCCCTCGGCCGGTTCATCGAGAAGCGAACCTTGTCCGAGTATGACCTCCGAACCGTACGCCGCGCCCAGAACGACGGTCGCACAGACTGCAATCCGTACTGGGGTGACTCGTAGGGGCAGTCCCAGAAGCCGCAACGCGAGTGCGAAGATCAGCAAGCCGCATGTGAACCACATCCGCGACGGAGGAACTTGATCCCAGAGCAGGATACGACCCAGCGCCGACGGAATCGGCCAGAGCATCCAGAGCGAACACAGCAGGACGGCGACAAGCAGCGGTGCGACGTCTCGCAACAGAGCTCGGATCGCGGCATCCCCAGATCGCCAGCGCGCCAGCAACCCGCGGTGATCGAGGAATAGCAGACAGAACAGCGGCAGATAGCTGCCAATGGTCGAGGCTTCGCAGATGTTGCCGTTGGCCAGGGCCCGATTTCCACTTCGCGCGAGATAGGGTAAGAGCTGACTCCACCACTGCAGCGAGGACTGACCGCCGCCGTCACTCACCCGTTCGCCCGGGAAGACCGTCGCAGCCATGGCTTGCAGGGGCTCCCATAGGTAGAGCAACACAATTGCGAGCCCGAGGGCCGTCCCCCCTGCGCACACGGCCAGATTGGCTGGCCGCAATACATCGCGCCGAAAAGCCAGAAGAAGTACGACGGCTGCAAAGGCGAGGCTGATCAGCTGCGGCGGGTAGAGATGCGCGAGCAACCACGACGCCGAAAGATAGGCGAGCCCGGTGGCCTTGACCCAGGGCGAGAGCGGCGCGCTCGCCAGAACCAGCATCCAGGGGAATCCCGCCCAAAGAGGGCCCAGGGTCGTCCACCAGGCCTGCACGCAACCGGTAAAGAAGAGCAAGAGCGCCGCCAGTGCGGCCTCGGCCTGTGACAAACCCAATACCCGAAAGAGCTGCCGAAACCCCAACAGGAACATCACGATGAAGAACGCGTGCGCAAACGAGAAGGCGTGTGCGGCGTCGAACACGAAGAATGGCCAATGGTAGGGCTTGAACACGAGCCCCCAGTCGGCCAGCGGAAGCGCGTTGTAGTTGCGCAGATCCTCGCGATAGATCGATGTACGGTTGATACGTTCGAAGTCGTTATTGACCACCGCCTGGAACTGAGGGGTCCAGATCGACCACTCATCCGCCCGAGCCTCGAGGGGTGTACCTGCGATCAACCCTGCGCCCTTTGCGCCGAACCGTTCGAGGACTACACCGTAGGACGAGGGGCTCCACGCCTGCGCGACGTACGCAGTGGCGACGAGGCAGACGACAAGAGCAAAGAGATCGGGTCGACGCCTGTGAGTCATCGATCCGAACCCGATGCCTCTCGCACGGCCTTCAAGTTGCGCTGAATGATCTCGTTCGCGGGTTCGAAGCGCAGTGCGGCTTCGAATTGGGACTCGGCACGGTACAGGTCGTTCCGTTGCCAGAAGATCAGCCCCAGATTGTTGTGAGTCTCGGCTCCTGGCCGATGCCTTACGGCCTGTTCGAGATGCCGCTGCGCGCGCGCGGGATCCCGCTTCATGAATTCCAGACCCAGATTGTTATGTGCCCCGCCGTGCGTCGGGTCGAATTCGAGTGCGCGAGAAAAGGCCGCCGCCGCCGCCTCACTCCGGCCCAGGTCCGCAAGAGCCAACGCAAGATGGAAATGTGCTTCGGGATCGCTCGGCGAGAGCCATACGTTCTTTCGGAACAACTGCTCGGCCCCGTCCGCATCTCCAGCATCGAGCTTCAAACCGCCTAGATTTTGGAGCGCAGTCCTGAACTCCGGTCGGATCTCCAGGGATCGTTCATAGTGCTGGCGCGCACCATCGAGAGCGCCGCGATCTTCCAGTGAACGCCCAAGCAGAAACTCGGCCAGGTAGTTGCGCTCCGTGACTTGCACGGTGTGCGAGAACAGGGTCACACCATCGCGCCAGAGCGCCACCTGCCCCATCGTTCGTACCGAGAGCGCGAGCAGGATCAACAACGCAACGCCCGTGGCCGTTGCACGCGCCTGCGGACGCCCCCCAAGGAGACCCCGAGTCCCCCAGACGACGAGTATGTAGATGCCGATCATCGGCAGGTACGCGTAGCGATCCGCACTCGCCTGTACGCCGACCTGAACGAAACCGATCACGGGCACGAGCATTCCCAGGTACCAGAGCCAGCCTATGAGCACATAGGGATGCGAGCGACGCATGCGAAAGGCCATCGCGGTAAACCCGACGAGCAGAACAACCGCTGCACCCGCCCATAACGCCAGGTTCGCCAGTCGATCTGGTGTAACGATCGCGGGATGTGGATAGATCACCGCCAGGCCCGTGGGCCAGGCGGCGTCTCGCAGATAGGCCACATAGCTCAGCGGGGCCTGCACCAGACTCCAGACGGGCGTGATGTCGTCCGCTAGCAAGGCAAGCGTAGCCGCTGCAGTCTGAGCGCGCAGTGTCATGCCAGCGGAGAGGAGCGATAGCGCAAACAGCGGCAACTTCTCCGCGACGAGCCTCCACCAGCCGACTCTCCCGCCCCGCTCCAACGGCCAGAAATCGAGAAGCAATAACACGCACGGCAGTGTGACGAGCATGGGCTTGGCCAGGATGCCCAGAGCCATGGCCGCAAACAGCATGCCATAGCTGCGCTTGTCACCTGTGCGTGCATAGCGGGTGTGAGCCAGCAGGCCGACCATGAACATGGCGCCACTGAGCACGTCCTTGCGTTCCGAAATCCAGGCAACGGATTCCACGTGCAGGGGATGAAGCGCAAAGATCGCGGCGACGGAGGCCGAGCACCAGCGCGCGCCACTGAGTGCATTCAACACCAGGAATAGCAGCATGGCGTTCAGCGCGTGGAGCCCCGCATTCACCAGATGATGGGGGCCCGGTCGCAACCCGAACAACTCGACATCCAGCATATGCGAGAGCGAAGTCAGCGGATGCCAGTTGCCGCCGTGTTCCGCGCCGGTGAACGCCCAGTGCACAGCCTCGGGTGTCAGACCGCGATTCACATTCGGGTTTTCGACCACGTATCCGAGATCGTCAAAGGGCAGGAAGTCGTGCCAGGCGGTCTGCCCGTAGAGCAGCAACACGGCCGCCACGAGGCCCAGGCAGATTACTCCCTCGACGCGCCGCTTCCCCATCGAGCGAGTCTACACTGCGGGGGACCCGACACCAGCGCGGGCAAAGGCCCGATGTCACACGAAACGGCGACGCCCGCTATCATCGGACCCCGAACACATCCCGAGTCCAAGGAGCCAAGATGCCGAAGATCCAGTTCCCCGAAGGTTTTCAATGGGGCACTGCCACCGCTTCCTACCAGATCGAAGGCGCCTGGAAGAGCGACGGTAAAGGCGAATCCGTCTGGGACCGCTTCGCGCACACCGAGGGCAAGATCAAAAACGGCGACACGGGCGACATCGCCTGCGATCACTACAACCGCTTCCGCGAGGATGTGGCGCTGATGAAGCAGCTCAACCTCAACAGCTACCGCTTCTCGCTGTCCTGGCCGCGCATCCAGCCGCAGGGACAGGGAGCCCCCAATCAGAAGGGCCTCGACTTCTACAGCGCCCTCGTGGATGAACTACTGGGCGCCGATATCCGACCCTTCGTCACGCTCTACCACTGGGATCTGCCCCAGGCCCTCGAGGACACCGGCGGCTGGCCCGAGCGCGATCTCGCCGAGCGCTTCTCCGACTACGCCGAGATCGTGGGGCGCGCACTCGGTGACCGCGTGAAGCACTGGATGATCTTCAACGAGCCTAAGGTCTTCACGGTCATGGGCTATCTGGTCGGCATCCACGCGCCGGGCCGCAGTAACCGCGACGACTTCCTGCGCGCAACCCACACCGTGAACCGCGCGGCCGGTCGTAGCTTCGCGGTACTGAAGTCGATCGATCCGAGTTTCGAAGTCTCGAACGCCTACAATATGTCGCCGTGCGAACCGCTGACCGACTCGCCGGCGGATGCTTCGGCGACAAAGCGCTGGGACGCCTTCGTCAATCGCTGGTTCATTCATCCGAATCTGAAAGGCGAATACCCCGACGCCTTCCCCGACGGCCTGCCGGCCGAAGCCATGGGCATTCAAGACGGCGACATGGACGAAGTAAGGGCGGACTTCGACTTCGTGGGCATCAACCTCTACAACCGCAGCCTCGTCACGCACGTCGAGGACGGCAACCTCAATGCTGCCGACGGCTCGCCCGGCGGTGGTCACGACGGGCCGCGCACGGACTTCGGCTGGGAGGTCTGGCCCGATTCGCTACACGACCAGATCATGAGCGTCACCCGCGACTACGACGCCCCGATCATCGAAGTCACCGAGAACGGATGCTCTTACGGAGACGGACCGGACGCCAATGGCATCAATGACGACCAGCGGCGCATCGAGTTCTACAAGGGTTACCTGTCCGGCGTGGCGCGGGCGATCGACGCCGGTGCCCGGGTGCGCGGCTATCACGCCTGGAGTTTTCTGGACAACTTCGAATGGGCCGAAGGCTACGAACAGCGCTTCGGCCTGGTCCATTGCGACTTCAAGACACTCGAGCGCATCCCGAAAGCCTCGGCACGCTGGTACGCAGAGGTCGCGGCAAAAAACGGGTTCGATCTCTAGAAGGGTACGGAGATCCGAAGTCGCTAGTTCGGAGGCGCGACGATCCGAATCGGTATTGCGACTGGACGTCGACGGAAGAACTCGTGTTGCGCGCCATGCCGCAGCAGGAATAGCGCACCGCATCGCAGCATCAACGCCATGGACGCGGGTTCGGATACAAGCTACCCGCTCTCCCCTGACGCATCTCCGAACAGACCCACCAAGAGAACACCGTCTGCCGACAGCCCGGCCAGACCAGGCCTCGCCTCCTGAAGGTTTCCTCCTGTCCGGAACTAGTTCTGCGACCATCCGTCGAAGAACGACAGGAAGTGATCGAAGCGATCCGCTGGACCGCTCACGACGGCTTTGCTTTGTTCGAGTGCAGCGCTCCACGAAAGACGGTTCGCCAGAATGCGTTCGAAGGTTTCGCGAGATAGCTTCACGCGAACGGCGGGTTCGGGTCCGCTCCGGGCGCGATAGTGGCCGACGCCTCGCCGTACCGTGTACCGGTGCTCTTCGCCCAGATCGGTAAAGTCGAAACCAACGGTCAGGTCGTCCTCCAGACAGCGCTTGGGGTCGAGATTGGGTCCGACCAGGCGGAAGAGCTCACGGGTGTTGAGCATCCGCATCAATTCGAGGGGCTTCGGTGCGCGCATGGCGCGCGACGTGTCGAGCTTGCCCTCCATCGCGAGGGCCTGGGTCAGCATGTAGTTGCGTTCGTTCCCACTGTCCGACGCATACGCCATGGCGCGCAGCGCGTCGGCTTTGAGTGCGACGGCCTTTCGGAGCTTCGTCTTCGTACGAATCAGATAGCCCGCGAGCTGCGCGCTCCATGGGTAGTCGCCCTCCTTGAACGCCGACTGCGCGCGTTCCAATATGCGATCGGCTCCACCGGCCAGTTCAATCATCCGTTCGGCCTCTTCTTGGGGTTCGAGGGGATTCAAGGTGGCAGCATCCCCCTGGAACCAACCGCCGAAGCGCGAGTAGACACCCTTCACGACCCAGGGCAGGCGGTGGTAGTGGTCCTGGAGCAAGGGGTGGTTTGCGAGGTGCGGGGGAAGGCGAACGGCCTGTGCCGCCTGTTCGAGACTGAGGTTCCGGTTGAGAGCGCGCATGGTCTGGTCATAGATGAACTGCGCGGCGTCTCGATATTGCGTCAGCGCATCGAGTGCCTCGGCTCTTCCCACGACCGGCGGATTGTGTCCGGCGATCAGGGTTTCGAGAGGAAGTGACATCAGCCGCTCGATTCCGTCGATGAAGCCAGTCGGAACCCGGGTGCGCTCCGCGCGCGGCGTCGAAAGAATAGGGAGCGCTCCGGCCGCAATGTCACCTGCGAAGGCGACCTTTTCGTCGGGAAGCCAGAAGAGAAGCTGGTCGCTGGTTTCGGAGGGCATCGGAATCGCCACGATGCGCACACCGGCGATCTGGAGTTCGGTTTCGCCATCGATTGCGTGGGTCGCAGGGACGTAGCGGAAGCCCAGCGAGGTCGCGCGCATGCGTCCACCGCCCGTCGGTATGCGTCCCTCCGGCCCGACTGGGAGCAACAGACCCATCTGTGCGACCGCGCGAACGACGAAGTGCGTCGCCGAAGGCCCCACACGTTCGAGCTGATACTCCTTCCAGCTCTTTTCTGCGTACACCGCAAGGTTCGGACCTGCAGCTTCGATGAACGCCGCGGCTCCCCCAACGTGATCCGCATGGCCGTGGGAGTAGACGAGGGCAACGATGGGCTTCTTGCTGACCTGCTTCTGGAAGGCCGCGATGGCTTCGGCGGCGGCATCCTTCGCCCAGCCCGCATCGATCACGATCACTCCGTCGTCCCCTTCGATGAAGGTGATGTTGGCAAAGTCGTAGGCGAAGGCGACATGCACCCGCGGCGAAACCTGGATCATGCGCGGCTCGCCGGACCGGTCGGCCAGGTGCTGGAGTTCTGGGTGAACCGAGGGCGTCACCTCTCGCTCAGGGCCGGCGGTCGCTGCACTGGTGGCAAGGGTCGCGGCCGCGAGAAGCAGGCCGACGATGAAGAATCGCATGGAGAAGCTCCTTGGGGTTGATCTCGCTGTAATACGTTTGTATTATTCACGTCGATCGGAGGATGTCAAGCATGGCCAACCGGCAAGATGACGCGACCGCCGAAAAGCTATTGGCGGCCGCGGAAGAAGCTTTCGCGCAATCGGGTATCGAGAGCGCATCGGTCCGCCAGATCAACGCGGCCGCCGGACAGCGCAACACCTCGGCCGTTCGGTACCACTTTGGAAGCAAGGAAGGACTGCTCGAAACGCTGATCGAGCGGCGCATGGGGGCGTTGGAGCGGGAGCGGGCTGCCGCACTCCTTCGTCTCGACGAGGAAACGACGGCCCCTAGTGTCGAACTTCTCGTCGAAGCGCTCGTTCGCCCCCTGGCGGAGCGCGTTTGCCGCGAGCCCTCGTGGGGTTGCTGGGTGCGGGTCTTGTCCCAATTGGTGTCGATCCGCGGCCACTCCCACCACCGCGTCTGGCAGGGAGAACACGACCGCACGAGTCAGAAAATCTTCCTCAGGCTCCGGCGCACGCTTCCCGATCTTTCGGACGCGGTGTGGCGACAGCGCGCGACCGACCTGATGACGTGGATCACTTCCTCGCTATGTGAGCGAGCCCGAATGCTCGAAGCCGGGATGAGGCCGCCACTCGGTCGCGAAGCCTTCATCGAGAATCTGATCCTGACATCGAGTCGCGCACTCGCCGCCTGACCGGAAAGCACGCTCACACGAGAACGAAGCAGCCTGAGCCTCTAGGGAACCTCTGCACATGCGGGTGCGCGGCGCTCGTAGGTGATGCCTCGTAGTTCGGGACCGCGCTCGTTGCCCGTTTCGGGCTTCGAGAGACGGATCGTCGTTGCGAGATCGATCACAAGGCGCACCTCTGCTGCGGGGGCATCAGCTGGTGGCGCACGGCATAGAGATTGGCGAGCGCGAACATAGTCTGGGCGCGGGCCAGATTCTCCGCGATCCCCCGGTAGCGCGTCTTGTCGAAGCCCCACAG
>JAAELY010000451.1 GCA_024226335.1 bacterium | reverse complement strand
GGGAGGAGGGGAGGAGGTTGCGGGGGTGCGCGCGCGTGGGGGGGGATAAGTGGGGAGGGGGGGGCGTCCAGCGGTGACCCAGCGCCTCTTGTCCTTTTCAGGTACCCCCCCCCCCCCCCCCCCCCGGGGGGTTCCAGGAAACTTTTCTTCTCCAGAAGCGATTCTCCTGGCTCGAGAAACAGGTTTTCTTGCCCCGAGAGGCACTTCGAGAATGCACAACCGGCAGCCATTTCGAGGCCCGTTTTTCGGCTTTCGAGGGATGTGCAACTCGCGTTCTAAGTGCCAGGCAGGGTGCTTGGTTCCCGGCTCCGAGCCTCACGTCATCCAGCGTGTTCGTCGATTTTCGCTGTGGGTTTTTCCACAGCCCTTCGCCAGGTTTTGCCTGTAAGCTGCTGCCGGGTTGCCGGATTTATTCAATTAGATCGCGACAGAAACACACTTTACTTGCCAGCTTGTGTTAGTCTCGCTTCACATAGGATGCGGGTTTTTTGCAAGTCCTTTGCGTGGGTGAATACACCCAGTACGGCTCATGGCACGGCATGGAACATGGGCTAGCGGATCAAGCAGTAGCAAGGCGTTTGGCGGAGCACCGTGAGTTCCGGCTCGACAATGATTTCAAGTGGAGATGCCCCGGTTGCACCGGGCCTTTGAAGGGGAAATGAAATGAAGCGGTATCTACTTTCGATGTTCGCCGGCGCTCTCGCGATGCTGATCGCGGCCCCGGCTTCCGCCCAGACCGTCCTCGACCAGAACAAGGTCGGAGCGGCCCTGGCCATCCTTTATGTCACCGGTGTCAGCGATGACATCGCAACCTCGGCTCTCGTGACCAACACGAGCGCCACCGGCGTGGCTGTGCACGGCGAGGTCATCAGCGGCGACCCGGACGATAGCTGGCGCGGCCAGTCGTTCTCCTGCTACATGACGCCGTTCGAGACCACGCAGTTCTTCTTCCAGTCCAATGGTGTGAATGGCAGCCGACTCACGACAGAGTGCAGCCAGCCCGGAACGACAACGCTTCCGGCGCCGTCGTCGCCTCACAACCAGCCCTACGCCGGTTCCAAGGGCATCCTCTGGCTGAGCCTGGAGGCATCCTCGGGTTCCAACCCCCGTCCGCCGGTCTTCTCAAACGTCCTCGAGGGTAAGTCGGTTGTGTTCAACTTCACCGACGGTTCGGCTTTCGAGGTTGGTGCGGTTCCGTTCCAGTCGCCCGACCCGGCCACGGCCAATACGAACTCGGCCTGGGAGTTCGACGGTTCCGAACTCGCGCAGTTCCCGGAAGCGCTCTCGGCCAGTTTCCACGCTCCTGTCACGACCACCGGTCTTGTTGGTGGTGCCGAGAAGCTCAGCGCGACGCTGATTACTTTCGTTCTGGACGGACGCCTGAGTTCCTCCGCGACGCCGAATGCAGAAGCAGTCATGTACTTCTACAACGACGACGAAGAGTTCTTCAATACGTCGTTGTTCTTTGATTGCTTCGCGATGTTGAAGCTCGAAGACATCGACTCGCGCTTCCTGCGCAACAACCTCGGCAGCCCGACGGGTAATCTCCAGATCATCCCGCAGTCGGTCGATCCGGCAGATGCCAATCACGACGGGCAATTCGGCATCAATGACGATGCACGCACAGTCGGTATCCTCGGCTGGCTCGTCCAGCAGAAGCAGGAACAGATTGAGATCGAGGACGCACTCGGCTACTTCCATCCGGATGGTACCGACAAGATCGAGGGCAGGACCGGTGGCGAGGCTTCGGGTTGGGGCAGCCTGCTCACCACGAGCATCACGCCTCTGCCCAACAACACCGGTGACTCGCCGGCGCTCACCCCGTAAACGGGTTTTCAGTTCGATAGACCTCCCCACAGGGGTCGAGGCAAGGGTCGGCGGTTCACACCGTCGGCCCTTGCTATTTCTGGTTCGGGTTCCGAGGCTCGTTCAGGGCCCGCGCATCAGAGTGCGGCGGCCAGCTCTTCGGAGCGCATTCCCTCGGGGGTGATGGGTTCGAGCAACTCGGCGCGCATCAGCTCGAACTCGACCTGGGTCAGGCCCAGGCGGCGCACGGCTTCGAGCAGGGTGCTCAAGTGGTCCAGGATCTCGGCAGTGCGGGGATCCCGGCGCGCGCTGAGCACGAAGGCGCGCAACTCGGCTCCGTGTAGTGGCCAGCCTCCGCCGGCTTGCAGGTGCTTCGTGACCGCGTTGGCCAGCGCGGTCCGCAGCGGTTCGGAGTCGCCGTTTCGGAAGAGGGCTCCGTAGAGCTGTCGGGCGAATTCCGCGATGGCGGTCGGCATGCCGCGCCAGGGCGACTGCGCGGCTCCGGGAACGGCGTCCTCAGCCAGTCCGCGCCCGCCGCGCAGATACTGCATCAATTCGCCGACCGTCAGGCTCGCGGCGTCCTCGGCATCGGGTGCTTCGAAACCAGCGGCGGGCAAGGGCGCCAGGCCCTGGAAACTCTTGGCCGGATTTGTGCGCTCGGGTCCGGTCGCAACACCGTCGAGTGTCCGGCCCGATCTGCGCAGATCTGCGGCACGCAGGGTTCGCGGCCCGGTCGGGTCGAGTGCGGTATTCATGAAGCCGTCGAGGGTCGAGCTGACTTCGCCCCCGCTCGGTGTCGCGAAGACCACCTGGCCAGCGGAAGACAGCGTCGGCACACTCGAGAAGTCGATCGAGTTCGCGATGAAGTCGCTCCCGTTATCGGCCACGATGCTTCCATCGGCCAGCAGGACCGGACCCGACTCTCTGACCTGGAGGACGATCTTCGCGGCCGTCACACTGAGGGCACCTGCGGCGGTCAGATCGGACAGAAAGGCGGTATCGGTGGCGCGAATCTCGAGATCTCCGCCGACCGAGAGCTTTTCTCGTTTGCCCAGCGTCACGTTCTGGGACTCGAGCCGAAGTGAGCCTTCGTCGTGCCAGATGGTGGCGGTCGTCGAGGCAAGGTTCCGACCCGCGGCATTGAGTGCGATTTCGCGGACGGTCGAGATCTGCTCACCGCCCAGTTCGATTTCGTCGGCGGCGATGCGCAACGCGCCGGGTCTTCGGCTCGCGCCGACGTCACCGTTCAGACGCGCCAGCGCTCCGGCCGCGCTCAACGCGATGTCGAGTTCTGCGTCACTTCCCGCAGCGGCATCGATCGTCGAATCGAAGTCAACCGACGTGTGCGCTCGAACCGTCGTATCGTCGAGTAGCACGACCGGGGAATGGAAGGCGATCTCTCCCGTGTCGCTTGCGAATTCGCCCGCCGTGCGAATCTCGCCACCCGCATTGTAACTCTGCAGTCCGCTCGTCCGCGCACCGCGCGTGCTCAGGTGATCGGCCGCCTCGAGCACGACGCTCGAGAGCTGCGCGACTCCGCCGAGAACGCCATCGCTGGTGACGTTACCACCGGCTTCGACGTGCAAGGCGCTCGGGGTGGTCGGCGATGCGGAATCCACATCGCCCAGGATCACGACGTCGCCCGACCCGGCCTGCAGGGACGTATCGGTTCCGAGTATCAGGTCGCCGGTGAAGGTCTGCGTTCCACTGGTGTTCACGCTTCCGCCGTCGATCCGGGTGGATGCCGCGTCGGCCACCAGGCCCGAGAGCGCCGTGTTTGCGCCGATGGCGCCACTGAAGAGTGCGTTCTCGCTCGTGCGCACGCCGAGCATTGAAGCGCCGTCGATCGCACCGTGCACGCGCAGGTCTGCGGCGCCGGAGTCCAGGGAAAGGTCGCCGTCGAGTGACAATGTATCCATATCGATCTGTTCGTTACGAGTCGAAACCGCGCCATATCCACGGGTGTGGCCTGCGCTGGTGTCGAGTCCGCCGCTGAACTCGATGGAGTCAGCGGCGTCATCACCCAGAACTACACCTCCGGTGTTGAAGAAACTCGTGTCGCCGGCGATCACACCGCCGCCTGTGAACTCGACTGCGTAGTCGCCAAAACCGGTCTCGAGTTGCTCGATCGCCACGCGGTTCAGGAACCGGGCGCTCTCCGTGAGGTTGTCCAGGCGGACGGTCGTGGCTTCGAGTTCGCCTTCGACGCTGGCGTCCGCTGCGTGCCCGAGCATCAGGCGACCCACACCCTGAAGCCCTCCGACGAAGATGTCCCCGAGTCCGCCGGTCGCCAGAGTGAGATCCGGACGATCACTGCCTCGCACCTCGGTGTCGATGTGCACACCGGTCTGACCGATGATGCGATTGGTCTGTCCGTGATCACCGGTCAGTTCGAATTCTCCCACACTGAAGCGCAGGTCCACCAGTTCGGAGGCGGTCAGGTCGACGCCCCCTGCGAGTTCGACGCTTTCGAAATTCTCGATTCGGATCGATCCGGAGTCGGCGTCGATGTTCTGGCCGATCGCGATGCGGTCGTCGTTTGTGGCGCCGCTACCGCCGCGCAGGTGCACCGAAGCCGCCTGGACTTCGCCGATGCTCAACGTCTCGCTGGAATCACCGTCGGAGTCGACGAGTACCATCAGGTCGCCGCCGATCTCGACCGCGCCCAGTTCTGCACTGCCGCCCGCTGCGAGTTGCAGGGGTCCGCCCGAGGTGGAGGTCACGTCGGCCAGATGCAAATCGCCACCGGCGGCCAGAGTATGTGCGCCCGTGCCCTCGAGGGCCACCGAGCCGATCGTGTCGCGCGCAAGGAGTTCGCCGCCGGCCATTAGTTGAGCGTTTGCAGCGATCTCGAGCTGGTCGGTATTGTTGATGCGCAGCTCGTCGATTGCTTTCAGCGCACCGCCCACGCGAATTGTCGCGTTGGAACCGATGCCCGTCAGGGTCACATCCTCTCCGTAGACCGTGCCGGTGACCTGTAACACTTCGTGTTCGAGGTTTACCGAACCGTTTCCAGCAGCCGACCGGGCGTCCAGGATACGGGCTCCTTGCGAGAAGCCGATCCCCGAACTATTGAAGTCGCCACCGGCCGTGAACACATCGCCCGACAGGATCACATCGCCCAGTTGATTGGTGTCGCTGTCGGCCACGAGCGAGACGTCACCGCCTCCGCTAGTCAGTGTTCCCAGCACGGTCAGGTCGTCGCTGGCCAGCAGGGAGATCTTGCCCGACTGATCTCCCGCAGCACCGCTTGTGTCGAGGGATCCCACGACGATCTGCGCCGCCGAGATCGACAGGTCTGCGCCTTCGGCGCGGATCGTGTCACTGGAACCCATGCTGAACGTACCCGAGCCGTCCATGTCCGCATCGGCCATGAATGTGACGGAGCCGGTCGTCGCCAGGCTCAACTGATCGTCGGCGAGGTCTTCGAGGGTGATGTTGTTGGTTGCTTCGATGTGGATATCGGTCGAGGCGGAAAGTCCTTCGAGTTCGGAGTAGAACAGTTCCACGGGTCCGAACTGGTGCGCCCAGATGGTTCCCTCGGGCGCGCGGGTTTCGCCGAACACGCCGCCTGCAAAGCTGTATGCATCGTTGTCGACGTCGCTACCGTCCTTGGGGACGGTCCAGTCGCGAATGTTCACATTGGTCGGATCGAGCAACAGGCTTCCGCGCTCTCCGTTGCTGGCCTGCGTATCGACGTGGCCGTGGAAGCGCAGCGTGTCCTTGCCGGAGACTTCGACGAATCCGCCGTCACCCGCACCCAGCCCTCCGCGCGCGTTGATGTCGCCGTAGAAGCCGGTCGCGCCGTCAGACCAGACGACCACCTGACCGCCGTCGCCCTGCGAGATCGCGTCGGCGCTCATTCGGGTCTCGGCGTCGACAACTGTCTCGAAGGCCATTGGAACCTCGCCCTCGCCGTGGAAGTCTCCACCGACGCGGATGCGTCCGCCACCAGCATCGCCCGAAGCGTCGATCGTTGCGCCGAACACTCCGACGTGGCGACCGAAGACGTCCACCGAGCCACCGGTTCCACCGGCTTCGAGGTTCGAAGCGTCCAGAGTGCCCGAAACGCCAACTACGCCTTCGCTTCCGGCGTCCAGCGAGATCTCACCGGCGCGCGTGCTGCCCGTGTGGCGCACGGCGATCGCGCCCAGTACGTCTCCCGCAGACAGGCTTACCTGTCCGGATGCACCGGCATCGAGGATTCCGGAGTTTTCGACGGCTGCATTCCGCCCGAGCGCGTCGGCGTTTCCGGAAAGACGAATCAAGAGGTGCCCGCCGACCTTGCCGATATAGGCTTCGCCCCCGGCAACCATGGCGATTGCGCCCGTCTCCACGAATATCTCGCCGTGGTTCGCGACGTAGTTTCCGATCAACGAGACGGCGTCGGCGTTGATGCGCCCGTGGTTGACCACGCCGCCGCTGAGTTCTGTGAAACGCGCGTCGCCCGCAAGGAAGTCGGCGTTCGACATGCTTCCAGCCGCCGCGAAGAGCTCCCCGGCATTCACGACCGAATCGACTCCGAACATCACACCGGCGGGATTGACCAGGATCAAGGTCGCATCCGCGTGCACCGTGCCATCGATCACGCTCGGGTTTCCACCGCTGATGCGCGCGAGCATGCGCGCCTGCGCGTTCGGCTGATGGATGCGCAGAGTATCTGCGGCGTCGAGCTGGAGATTGCCCAGATGCACGATTGCGTCCTGGGACGACTGGTGGATCGCACAATTCGTGCACCCGGGCGTATCTCCAAAGCTCACGTCACCGACGGGAACATCGATTACTTCGACCGTACTCTCGGCCAGGGCCGAAGAGGGCAGGCCGACGGTCGGGAGCAGAACGCACAGCAGAACGACCAGGGCACGGCGCAACACGTCCTGGACGTGCCCGAGTGTTTGATCGATGCTGTAGCGGTTCTGCAAGACTCAGTACCTCAGTGTAATGGCGGCATTGATGCGCGAGTCGCCTTCGTCGGTCAGGCCCTCTGCGGGAAGCAGAGCGCGGCCGTAGTCGAGGCGCAGGCTCAGGTAGCTCTTCAAGCCGATCTCGGCTCCGATTCCCGCGCTCGCCAGGACGCGATCGGACTCGAAGCTGAGACGGTCGTTCTGCACGACCCGCGCGGCGTCCACGAACGCGTGCAGGGTCAGGTCCCAGTCGGGGCGGCCCTTGGTCTGCTTCGGTGCAAAACTGAAGTCACCCAGCAGGGGAACGTGCATGGACTTGCGGCGCGAAGAAAACAGGCTCGGAAGGTTGAGGTTGTACTGGAACTGGCCGATGGCGACCGAGTCACCCGCGGCCGCGCCTTCTGGATAGCCGCGCACGGAGTTCATTCCGCCGGCGACCATCTGGGCCTGAGGTACCAGACGGCTGCCAAAGGTCTGCTGTCCTCGGAAGCCGAGCTCGATCTCGTGTGCCTGCGTTGAACCGCGCGGCACGCCCGACCAGAGCAAGCTCGCGAGAACCGGCTCCAGGTAGAACGAGAAGCGACTATCCCATTTTGCCATGAGCCAGTCCGTGTCGGGGAAAGTGCGGCCAAGCTGTCCGATCTCATCCAATCCGTTTGTACCGATGCCCTTTTCGAAACCCAGAGACGCGTCGAATCTGGAGTAAGGTGTGTGACGCTCGATCGCGAGACCCAGACGGGGCATCCAGAATGTACCGGCGCCCTTCTGACCGATCAGCTCGTGTTCGGTCTGCACGCTCTGCCAGTGCAGGCCACCGGTCAGGTCCACGAAGAGTTCGCGGTGCTGGAAGATGTTGTAGTGCAGATTCGCACCCGCCGAACGTGTCTTCGAGCTGAAATCTGCACCGGCAAAACCCACGTCTTCTGCTTCGAAGCTGCCGAATTGACCGTCGATGCTCCAGCGCAGGCGCTGCGAGTCGCCCCAGGGCGCCTCGTATCCGGTCGATACGGATTGCAGACCAGCGAAACCCGTCGTTACGTAGTTGAGGGAGAACGTGTCGTCGTTATTCGTTAGCTGGTTGTGCACCAGGCCGAAGTGCTGGCGCCAGCCACCGGTCGAAGAGTTCCCTGTATTGGAGTACTGCATGAAGCTGGTCCACGGCTTCGATTCGGTTACCAGGTAGTCGATGGTGACGCCGCCCTGATCCGAGCCCGCGAGCGAGAGGTCCACGCGCCGGCCCGGGTGGCGATTGACCCGAAACAAATAGTCGTCGAGAAGATCCGAGCGCACCAGATCGCTTCCGCCCTGGCTCGAGGCGGGCTTGACTGGCGACTGGCGACGCAGTCGCGCGTGGAGTTCGTGGTTGACGCGATCGTCGGGATCCACTCGGTCCCCAGCACCGACCGTGCGAAGCTCCTGAACGCGAGCCAGTTCGACGACCAGAGCCAGTTCCGAGCGCTCTCCGTCGCGAAGGTCACGAACGTCGACAGGGTCGATATCGTGCGGATCTGGCGAAACGAACACGCCCATCAGGCCGCGCCGATTGAACTCCGCAGCGATCTGCGCGTTGACCGCCCGCAGTGCGCCGGGATAGAAGATGCGCGGTCGATCGGTCGGCAGCTTCGCCAGCGAAAAACGCACGTTCGCATCGCCCTCGTCGGGGGCTACGTAGCCACTGGCCGTTCCGCCCAGTTCAACTTCGATCTGGAGTACGTCGCCAAGTGCGGGCGCATTTCCGTGGTCGCGGATATAGCGGGCCGTGAAACCAGTGATCGGGTAGCCGTAGTGCTCGGTCCAGGCGGCGGGGATGCTCTGCACCAGCGGCGCAGCAACCGGAGTTCTTTCCGCGGCTCGCATCCGCTGCATCGGCGCAGGAATCGCCTCGGGACCCGGAGCGCTTCTGCGAGTCGAGTGCGCGGGTTTCGCGTTTCGCACATCCGCGACTTCGATGGGTCCGGGTGCGAGCGCCGGCTCGGGCGCAGTGTCGAGGCGGTGAGGCGTCCATGTCTGCGGAGCGTTCTGGTCGGCGTCGACGCGGGCTCGATCGAACTCCCACATCGAGAAGGTCGGTCCGGTTGCGATCGATTCGGCCTGTGCATCGATCGGCTCGCCAATCTCGATGCGTTCGATGGTGGAATGGGCAACGGCCACGGGAACGGGCAGCACCTGCGCGGTTTCGTCTGCTATCGGAGCAGGCGCAGCCGTTACCGCCGGTACCGGCGCAGGGACGGGCACCGCAGCAACGGCGGGTGCATGCACTACGACTGGCGGTTTTGAAGCGGTCGATGCGGCGATATTTCCAGCGATGTTTACGACGGGTAGCCGGATCGGCCTGGGCGCGCTCGCTTGCGCGAACCTCGGTTCATGGGAGTGCGGATCCGCAACGCTCAGCGTGGTCGGTCGGCGCTTTCGAATACTGCGACGGCGCTCGAGGTGCGCGGACTGGCGCGGCGGCGCGGGTGGTGTGCACACGCCCCGGGACTCGTCGACTCGTGCGGCGTCACTCGTTGGACTGGATGTGGAGGAGGGGACGGCTTCGCTGCTATGCGAGGCGGCGATCTCGGAACGCACGAAGAATGCACGTCCGGCAATCGCCTCGACGTTGAATACGCCCGAGAGGAAAATCAGTACAGCGGCCAGGCTCGTGCCCAGCATCGAAGACGGCTTAACTTCTCGGTAGCGCGGAGATAAAGATGGACGGGTGGTCGCAGGAGGCAACCTGTACATTCCACTTCCCCATGAACAACTGCATTGCTCGCATCAGCGAGCGCCCCAAAGTCAACTGCTGCAGCCGAAGCTGCGGTCCAACCTGATTGCATTACAAGATGGATGCGTAGACCTCGTCAACATCCTTTTTCAAGAAAATTGACGAGAACTGTATCCACTTGTTATGTGGTAGGAGTTGCCGTTTTGTGACAGGTCAACAAAAACGCGGGCTCGGCGGGACTTCCCGCGCGCAACTGCGCGCAGCGATCACGCGCGCTGCCGTTTCGTGCGTGAGCAAGCTTCGGCCAGATCAGTTCGAGAAAACTTTGAACTGCCGGTCTACGCGCAGGCAAGCGAAAGGCATCATTTCGGTGCGAGAAAGAGCCTGGCAGATCCGGCTCGTCCAGATCGGGAGCGGGGTCTATTCCGGCCGGCGCCCGTAGTCGTCTTCCAGGCGGACGACGTCGTCGAGTTCGGGGCTGGAGACCTCGATCAGTTCGCAATCCTCGACGGCTTCAAAGCGGTGGCGGCGGCCGGGTATCACATGTCGGCGCTCGCCCGGTTTCAGGCTGCAGATTTCCAGCTCACCGGCGTCGTTCTCGAGCGTGAGACGGAGTTCGCCTTTCACGACGAGGATCGTCTCATCCTTGATCTCGTGGTACTGCAGGGACAGGCGATGGCCGGCCTTGATGGCCAGGATCTTGCCGACGTAGCGGTCCGTCTCGGCCCAGATGTCCTCGTGTCCCCAGGGCTTTTCTTCGCGGCGAGTCACGGGCGCGGAGTCTAGCAGCCCGATGGAGAACTCGCGCGATGGCCAGGTGCTCAGGGCTCGTTTCTGGGGCCTTGGAGCGCGGTTCTCAGAAGTCCAATTCCCGTTGAGAGTGTTACTCTGGCGTCGGGTGGATCGTTCGGACATCGCCGACTCTGGCATCGGATGGATCGTTCGGGCATCGCCGTCACGAGTTTCACACCGGGCGGAACGGGGGGGCAGAGAATGCGAATTGGTGTTGCCGGGCTCAATGCTTCGGGAAAGACGCAAGTCGTGGAGTTGCTGGAGCGCAGGGGGTTCTATCCCGCTTCGCTCTCGGACGCGATCCGAGCAGACCTGCGATCCGACGGCCTGGAGCCGACGCGCGAGAACATGATCAAACGGGGTCGAGAACTGCGCGGGCAGTACGGTGTCGGAGTGCTGGCCGAACGCGTCGGGCGCAAGCTGCCCGCAGATCGCAATCACGTGATCGATTCGCTGCGCCACCCGGCCGAGGTCCAGGCTTTCCGGGCGTCCGGGGACTTTCTCCTGCTATGGGTCGACGTGAGCCCTGAAGTGCGTTTCGAACGCGCGAAGCAGCGCGGGCGCGCAGGTGATGCGCAGAATTTCGAAGAGTTCCAGGAGCAGCAGGAACGCGAACTGGCCAGCGAGAATCCGGCCGCGCAGCAATTGCTCGCGGTGCGCGAACTGGCCGACGAGATACTGGCCAACGATGGCAGTCTCGCGGATCTCGAAACGACGATCGGAGAACTTCTGCAAGGGAAGCTGTTTTTTCAGGAACGTCCCTCCTGGGACGAGTACTTCATGAACATCTCTCGTGTCGTGAGTTCGCGCTCGAACTGCATCAAGCGAAAAGTGGGTTCGATTCTGGTCGTCGACCGGCGCATCATCTCCACGGGTTACAACGGAACGCCTCGCGGTATCCGCAACTGCAACGAGGGGGGCTGCCCGCGCTGTGCCGGTGCTGCAGAGGCCGGTACCCGCCTCGACGAATGCCTGTGCAGCCACGCGGAGGAGAACGCGATCACCCAGGCGGCCTACCACGGCGTCTCGGTGGGCGGGGCGACGATCTACACGACGTTCTGCCCCTGCCTGATGTGCACCAAGATGATCATCAATGGGGGGATCGCAGAAGTGGTCTACGACTCCGAGTTTCCCCTGGGCGACGTGTCGCTCGAGCTATTCCGGGAGTCCGGCGTCAAGGTTCGATGCACGGTGGATTCCGCATAGCCTGCTAGGAAGAAGTTCCCGCGGGCTGGGAAATCTGGAAGGCCAGTGAAATGCCGTCGGTGACATCGTCTGCGAGCAGCGGCAGGGCAATGCAACTCGAGGGTTGCAGGTATTCCTGGGCCGCTTGCGCGCTCAGGCCCACGAGTACTGTTTCCAGGCCGAGTGAGGTCAGTGTGTCGACCAGTTGCAGGAGTCCGGAAGCTTCGACGGAGTCGATTTCGGCTCCGGTGACGTCGACGACGACGACCTGCAAGCGTCCGGGACCGAGATCCTCCAGGATCGCATCGAGTGCGGCCTCGGAGTCGAGCCGGCCAGAGTACGGCAAGACCATCACATCGCCCCAGACGTGCACGGCGGGCGACATCGGGTCGAAGCCTCCCATCATATCGCCCTCAACGAACATCCCTTCCATCTGATCCAGCTTCTCCATCGCGTTGTCTTGCATGCGATCGAAGTCCAGATAGGGCAGTAGCTCGTTGATCCAGGGATCGCTGATCTCCATCCAGCCGCTCACCGTACGGGCTTCAAACTCGCAGGACTCGGAACCACAGGCGATGCAGTTGAGTTCCTTCACCAGGTACGGCTGGCCCAATAGCGACGTGTACCAGCCTGCGGCGTAACCTGAGCTCATCCAGCAGACGGGAGTTTCGGAGCGCGGATAGGTATCGAGGTGCAGTTCGGCTTCGGTCGAATCGGTCAGCGCGCCACCGAAGTGCTCGTGATGTTGCTGCGCAACCGGAGAGAAGATCACGGCGAGCGGGCTGCCGGTGAGCAATGGCGCAGCTTCATCGGGGCAATCGAAATCCCGCGCGACGCGCAGGCCGTCCAGCAGGCCCTGATTGAAGCCGATCCCGTAGAGCACTCCCTGGGCGTAGCGCGGACCCATGCCTTCGAGCACGCTGCGACGCAGCGACTCCATGGCTCGCGCATCCTCGAAACAACCCGGAGCGCCGCTTTCTTCATCCAGATCAAAATCTTGCTTTTCTTCGATCATGAGTTCTCGCTCACGCTCATGAGGCTCTCGATGTCGAACTTGGAAGCATGTTCGAGGAATCTCTCTTCTTCGCGTTCGATCAGTGTCAAGACTGCCGCTGCAACCGTTGGGTCAAACTGCGTGCCGGTGAAGCGCTGGATCTCGTCGATCACGGTTTCGAGCGGAAGCGCTCTCCGGTAGGGACGATCCGACGTCATGGCTTCGATCGTGTCGGCCACCAGGATGATGCGGCTCGCAAAGGGGATCTCTTGTCCGGACAGACGATCCGGGTAGCCGCGTTTCGAGCCGTCGTACCATTCGTGGTGGTGGCGTACGCACGGAACGACGTCGGACAGGAAGCCGACCGGCTCGAGGATGCGCGCTCCAATCAGTGGATGGTCGCGCATGATCTCTCGCTCCGTTTCGGTCAGCTTGTCCGGTTTGCAGATGATGGAATCAGGAATGCCGATCTTGCCGATATCGTGCAGCAGGCCGCCCAGGTAGATCCGCTCGATCTCGGTGTTCTGGCAACCGAGTTCCTGGGCGATGCGCGAGCCGTACACGCCGACGCGTTCCGAGTGGCCGCGCGTGTAGTTATCGATGGCGTCAACGGCCTCTGCCAGAGCTCGTACGGTGCTCACATACGCCTTGCGCAGTTCCAGGTTCTTTTCCTGTACCTCGCGCGTGCGCCTCTCGACCTTCAGCTCCAGAGTTCGATTCTGTTCGCGCGTGATCTCGTTGAGGCGCTTGATCTCTGCGCGCATGTACTGGGAATCCAACGCCTGGCGCACGGTTGCTCGAAGCTCGTCGTCGTCCCAGGGCTTGGTCAGCAGCCGGAAGACCTCGCAGCGATTGATCGCGTCGACGGCCACGTCGATTTCGCTGAAACCCGTCAAAAGAATCCGGAGGGTATCGGGGTAGCGTTCGCGAACTTCCGACAAGAACGCCACGCCCGGCATTCCGGGCAAGCGCTGATCGCTCACGACCACCTGGATCGACTCGCGTTCCAGAATCGCCAGCGCTTCCCGGGCGTTGGTCGCACTCACGACCCGCACCGGCTCATTGCGAAACAAGCGGGAAAGGGACTTGAGGATGTTCACTTCGTCATCGACGAATAGAACGGTCGGCGTCTCAGATCTCGAGCTAGTGTGCACGAGCCAAGACACTTCAAGAGCCGTGCCCGTTTCTTCAGGATGCGATTCCTCGAGTGCGGAGTGCTGAGTTCTGGGGCCGAACCGCGCAGAGTTGCGCGCAATCTGCATTCTGGCTGCTGGATCGCCGAAAATCTCGAATTCGAGACCCAGCTGCCGCCCGCCGCAGAGTGCATGCTTGCGGGACGCCGCTCGACTACCTCATTGAGTGCGCGCAACTACTCCGAGCAAGCGTCGCAGATGCGGGAGAAATCGGCGTGTTGCGCGCAGCTGATGGACGCGAACCGTCCCGAATACGGGACGTCCCGGTTCTGGGACTCCAGATGCCGGCTATTGGACCGGGCGAGTTCCTACCCGTGGTCCGGATTCGCGAGCGTCGCGACCGCGATGTTGTCACCGGCGCCGCCGGCCATCGCTGCCAGAGCGATCGCGCGTGCCGCGCTCGGGTCGTCCGGAGCGGCTTGCAGGATTTCCCGGATCATCGACGGGTCGGAGATGAAATTCGTGACCCCATCGCTGACGGCCGCGACGACTTCTCCGGGATCTCGCTTGAAGTGACCGAACCACCGGTCGGTCGGCATACCGCGCTCGAACGCACGCGAGCCTAGAACCAGGTCATTGCTGAAGGTCACGGGGTCGGAAAGGGAGCTGCGAAAGACGCTGGAATCGCCAAAACAAGCCACGTTGACGTGCTGGGCCCGCACGGACACCAGGATCAGGCAGGTGCGCGTGCGGCCGCTGCGCTTCAGGCGCTCGTTCACTTCGCTGACCACCTCGCCGACCGCGTCGCAGAAAACCCGCTCGCTGGCAGAAACCAGCCTGCTCGCATTCTCCCGCGCGCAGGCCAGCGCGACTTCAGAAGCGAATACCCCGTTGTAACCGTCTGCGACCGCGAGCAGCGAGCCGTGCGCAGTGTGAGCGAGCAGGGCGCCATCCTCGTTTGGATCCACGTGCGCATAGGCCTTTGGCAGAGCGCCCCGGCTCAGCGCGATCGCACCTCCCACCGGCAGGCTGGAGAGCGCCAGCGGCCCCAGATCGGGATAGTCCCTGCCCAGCAGACAGATCGAGTGTGTACTCAAGCCGTGTCCTCGCTTGAATCACCACGCGTCCAGCCGAGGTCGCGGGCCACTCGACGCCACTCTTCCCTGTCCTGGATGCGACTCAGATCGAATTTCGAGAAGCTCGTGCCGAGTGACTCACCAAGCGCCGATACCCAGTGCGTGAGCCAGCCCGCAGGTAGATCCGCGGGGACTGTCTCGCGCGCCAACCGGCGCCGAGCCCCCGAAATGCTCTCTTCGATCACCCACACGTCCAGAGTCCCATCCTTCAGCCGCTTGCTCAACACCTTGTAGCGCTGCGCTTGCGAGCGACCGCGCTGCCAACGAGAAATCCAGAAAACATGCGGACGCTCACCTTCCGCAAACTGGATCCGCAGTGTCGACGCACGAGATGACGCCATGCTGGGCAGAATAGCCGCTGATCGCGCCGAACGCAGAAACCGGCCCCTCCAACCCTTGGGTTGTGGTCTGAAGAATGGGTCTGGTGCCAGAGGGCTCGAATCGAGTATTTATGGCAACCTTGCAGGGTGCGTTCCGGGCGTCTCGCCTGTACTCCAGTGTCCTGGCGGAGCTGGACCCATTCTTCGAACCACAAGAAATTGAAGCGAGGGTGATGTGAGAGCGATTCGGGTTGAGGGGCAGGGCAAGGACGTCAAACTGGTGCTCGGCGAAATCCCGGCCCCCAGCGTCGGAGAGGGCCAGATCGGCATTCGCGTGGCGGCTACGGCCGTCAATCGTGCGGACTTGCTGCAGGCTCGCGGGATGTACCCGGCGCCTCCGGGGGCTTCAGAGATCCTGGGGCTGGAGTGTTCAGGGACGGTCGACGAGGTCGGGGAGGGTGTGGAGGGATTTGCTGTCGGGGATCGCGTGATGGCGTTGCTGTCCGGTGGTGGCTACGCCGAGCGCGCGGTCGTTCATGCCGGGTCGGTCATGCCCATTCCCGAGCGGATCTCGTTGATCGATGCCGCGGGAATACCGGAGGTCTTTCTCACCTGCGACCTGAACCTGTTTCAGCTCGCAGGGGTTCCCCGCGGAGGGGCTGCGCTCGTTCACGGCGGTGGCAGCGGTATCGGAACGTGTTCCATTCAGCTCTTGAAGCACGCCGGTGTCACTTCGATCGTGACGGCCGGGAGTGACGACAAGTGCAAGCGCTGCATCGATCTGGGCGCCGACCACGCGCTGAACTATCGCGAAGCTGAATTCGCGCCCAGGGTGTTGGAGTTGACCGGCGGCCGGGGTGTGGACGTGGTCTTCGATTCGATCGGTGCGCCCTATCTGGCTCAGCATCTGAAGTGTCTGGCGATTGGGGGGCGTCTGGTCTTGATCGGCTTGATGGGGGGAGCCAAGGCCGAGGTGAACCTGGGTCCGATCCTGGTTCGCCGTCTGAGTGTGATCGGGTCCACCTTGCGCGCCCGTCCGGATGCGGAGAAGGCGCAGATCGTGAGTCGTTTCTGGCAGCGGGCTGGCGAAGCGCTGGTGAGTGGCGAGATCGGACCCGAGATCGATCGCGTGCTGCAATTGGCCGAAGCGCAGCGCGCGCACGAGGTCGTCTCGGCGAGTGAGCACTTTGGCAAGGTCGTGCTCGCGGTGAGGGACGACTGAAGTTCCGACTGGATCTCAGAACGTCAATCGAACCCGAGTTGCGGATCTTCACCCGGCTCCAGGAGTGACGGGTCGTCGTTCTTGACCGAGTTGACGCCGAAGCCCACCGCTTGAGTGAGCAAGCTCTCCGCGGGTACGGGCCTTAGTAGTCGCAAGAGTTCTTCGGCCTTTCCGTCGAGTTCTGGGTCGAGCCAGGAAGCCTCGGCCTCCGGATGTAGAATCACGGGCATGCGCTCGTGAATCGGCGCAACGGCTTCGTTCGCAGGGCAGGTCACGATCGCGCAACTCAACTCGCGCTCGTTCAGGAGTTCTTCTTCGACGCGACGCGAGCAGTACAGCCCCGCCATGGAAAACGCCTCGCGGTTCGCGAGCCCGATCCAGTGCGGAAGCTTGCGCCTGGCCGGGCCGATCGCTGGCTGCCACTCGTAGAAGCCGTTTGCGACGATCAGGCAACGATGTGTTCTCAACGCTGTGCGATATGCGGGCTTGTCCGCCACGCTTTCGACTCGCGCGTTGATCATGAGCGGTAGCTTCTGTCCGGGTTTGGCCCAGTGCGGAATCAAACCCCAGCGCATGAGTGTGGGCTGGCGTTCGCCGTCTTGCGCGCGAACCGTCAGGATCTGACTGGTCGGGGCGATGTTGTAACGCGGTGTGAGCTCGGCGAGTTCAGTCGACGGAAAGCGAAAGCGCTCGGCCAGGGCTTCTTTGTCACTGAACAGAGTGTAGCGTCCGCACACGACTCAACTCCGGGTCTTCGGTGAGAGTTCCTCGGGGCGCGCTCGCGCGCGGTCCAGTTCGCGAACCCGTTTCGGAGACGTTGCCATGACGATCAGGATACCGCAGTCTGGGCGTGTGAGTGCAGATCAAGATATGCAGAACATCGATTCGTCGGTCTGGATTGCTGCGAGCGCAGAACTCTACGGTCGCATCGTTATCGGCCCGGATTGTTCGCTATGGCCCAAGTGCGTGATTCGCTCCGAAGCCCAGGAAGTGCGGATCGGTAGTCATACGAATATCCAGGACTTCGCCATGATCCACGTCGGCTTCGATGATCCGACCACGATCGGTGACTTCTGCTCGATCACTCACCATGCCACCGTCCACGGTGCGACTGTTGAAGACGATTGCCTGATCGGCATCAACGCCGTGATCATGGATCGCGCCGTGATCGGTCGCGGATCGATTGTCGCACCTGGGGCCGTGGTGACGGAGGGAACGATCATTCCCCCGAACTCGATCGTCGCGGGCGTTCCCGGCAAGGTCATCAAACAGCGCGACAACTCGGCCGAGAATCGCGTGAACGCCTGGAGTTACTTGCGCAATGCGCAGGCCTATCGCCAAGGAGAACATCGGGCCTGGGACGGTCCGGAGTTCAAGGCGTACGCGAAAGCGAAGCGTCGGGATGAGGGGCTGATCTCCTGACCGGCCCGCCCGGCTTCAGATCGTTCCGAGGGCGAGCGACAACGACCCGGCCGGACCACCCCGAAGGGCACGGTTCAGCGCACTAACTGGACTTCGCGCTTTATGTCGGTGTTCCAGACGTGCAGGCCGCCCGCCTGATACGCGATGACGAATACACGGCGGCTGGACGTGGTGCGATTGGTCTGCGAGCCGTGCACGATGTCGCGATGGAAGTAGAGCACGCTACCGGCGGATAGCTCGGTCGGAATGGCTTCGCCTTCGATCTGTTCCACATCGGTGTACAGGGCTCCGAGTACGCCGCGATCCTCCAGACCCTTCAGATTGCCGTGCTTATGGCTGCCCGCGATGACCCAGAGGCAACCGTTCTCTTTCGTCGCATCGTCGAGGTAGGTCAGCGTGCTCACGACGGATCCCAGATCCTCGGCGCCGTTTTCCCAGTACAGGCCTTCCTGATGCCACGGGAATGGCGCGCCGCCGGGGCGTTTCACGTTCAGCTTGTCGCTGAACACACTGAGGGTTTCGCATCCGTTGATCGAAGCGACGGGTTGGTACAGGCGCGGGTCATCGATTACGGCATCGAGGCGGGCATCGAGGTGGCCGGTCGGCTCCATGGAGCGCACTGCGCGCAGATCGTCACTCCACTCCCACTTGATCCTCGATCCGAGTACGGACTGGTACTTCTGGTTGTCCACCTGCTCGATCGCACCGGAATCGGGTTGATTCGCCGCTTCCAGGATCTGACCATGGGCGTTCTCGGCGCCGGCTCGCATTCCTTCGATCTCTTCCGCGGAGAAGACGTTCTCCCGCACGAAGAAACCCAGGTCGTGGTACTGCTTCAATTCAGCTTCTGTAGCTCGATGCATTTAGTTCTTCTCGGTTCAGGGGTTGTACGCAATCGGTTCGGAGTTTCCGGCGTTCGCAGACAGACTACTGCTTCGAACTCGTGGTGACGAAGTCGCTCTTTAGCGGTCCAATTTCTGCGGCGATGGCTTCCAGTTTATCTGTGTCGAAGCCGAAGAGCTTGGCCGCATTTCCGCCGACCATCAGGGCGAGTTCGTCTTCGGGGACATCGTGGAAGGTGTCGACCATCTGCTTCTTCGTATCGGGCCAGGTGCCTTCCGGGTGCGGATAGTCGGAGCCCCAGATCAGGTTTTCTACGCCGATCTCGTGGCGCAGCACGGCCTCCCTGCGCGGCATGCACGAAGCGCCCAGGAAGACGCTCCTGCGGAAGTACTCGCTTGGCTTCAAGGGAAGATGACTGGTGTAGTCACCGAGTTTCGCACTATAGGGTGTGTCTTCGTAACGGAAGTCGAGCAGGGCGAGATACTCTGGCACCCATACGGAAGTGGCCTCGGTCACCATCAGCTTGAGTCCCGGGAAGCGTTCGAAAACGCCGCCCCAGATCATGAAGGTAATGGGGCGCGCAGCGAAGAAGGCGACCTCGCTGATGTAGGAGCCCATCATCCCGGAGCCGTTGCCGTAGTCGTCCATCGGAGCGGCGCCCGAATGGATGTTGAGCACCATCTCGAGTTCTTCACATACCCGCCAGACGGGGTCGTATTTTTCGTGGCTGTACGAATCGAGCTTGCCCCATTGGGTCGGGATCATGATGCCCCGCAAGCCGTTCTCTCGGGCCCAACGCACTTCCTTGACCGCGTCGTCGACGTCCCAGAGCATGGGAACGATGGCGAGTCCGGCGTGGCGTTCCGGAGTGATGGAACAGAACTCGGCGATCCAGCGATTGTGGGCGCGAGCACCGGCCCATTGCAGTTCGGGTGAGATTCCTTCCGTAGGGAGCGCGAGTCCGGCACCGAAAGGCGGCATGTTCATCTCGGTGATGCCGTCCGGGAAGACGATCTCACCGGCACAACCATCGGCGTCGAGTACTTTGATCCGGTCCGCGTGATTCCAGGCACCTTCGAGGCCGGACTCATGCCCCTTGCGCCATTCTTCGTTGATCTCGTCGACCAGGAATTTCTTGGCCGCCTTTCGAGTCATCTCGATCTGGATCGGAAGCGCGGCATCGAAAGCATCGCGGTACTTCGGGTCCACGTAGTCGCGGTAATCTTCCGGCTTCAGCCCGGCGTGGCAATCCGACGAAATGACCATATAGCGTTCCATGACCTGAACTCCTTCCTGAGATCGATTGCAAGCAAAGCGGGTTCTCGCAGTCCCGAGGCCATTTTGGACCATACGCCCGCTTGATGCACAATGGCATTCAGTTCGAGTCGGCGGAGTTCGAGG
>JAAELY010000450.1 GCA_024226335.1 bacterium | reverse complement strand
CTCGATGGTGTGCTTCTTCTGCTTGGGCAATTTCTGCACGTCCCCGAACGACTGTATCACCCCGTCGATGCGCAAGCGCGCGAATCCCTCGCTCTGGAGTTTTTTCAATCGGTCGCGGTGTTCCCCCTTGCGATTCTCCACGATCGGGGCGAGGAGCATGATCTTCGTCTGGACTGGCAGACCGAGAATCTGATCCACCATATCCTGAGCGTTGCCCCGGCCGACCGGTTTGCCGCAGTCCAGACAGAACTGTTCCCCGATGCGCGCGTAGAGCACGCGGAGGTAGTCGGAGATCTCGGTGATCGTGCCCACCGTGGAGCGCGGATTGCGGCTGGCTGCCTTCTGGTCGATGGAGATGGTGGGGGACAGCCCGCGGATCATGTCGTAGCGCGGCTTGTCCATCTGGCCGATAAACTGGCGCGCATACGCGGAGAGCGACTCCACGTAGCGTCGTTGCCCTTCGGCGAAGATCGTGTCGAACGCCAGCGAGGACTTGCCTGAGCCGGACACGCCCGTGAAGACGATCAGTCGCTTTTTGGGCAGCTCGATGTCGACGT
>JAAELY010000449.1 GCA_024226335.1 bacterium | reverse complement strand
CTCTCGGTCGATCAGTTCCTGCTCGCAGAGTTGAAGCAAGAAGCCGAGATGATCGACGTTCTCTTTCGAGCAGCGCGCCGCGATCTTCTCGCACTCATCGTACATGGTCGGCATTTTGAGGGCCTTGAGATGATGCTTCAGCAATACGGTACTCTTCGTTTCGAGTTTCTTCATGGCTGTCGTTCTCGCTTCTCATAAGTTGGTTGTATTTGCAGATGTGCGGTTCGGGGATGTTGTGGTCTTGCAGATGCGGACGGTCATCGAGTCGGAAGAGCTTGGCGGGCGACTCGCGGCCTTCCTGCAGAAGGATCCGGATAACGTCGACCGTCAGTGCGCCGATCTCCAACGCTCGCTCGATCGCCTTGCCCAACTCTTTGGGTGGATGGTTTTCCAGAAGCCGCAAGATCTTGATGAACTCGCGACGGCCCTCGCCGCCCGATTCCGATTCGAGCCGACGTCGAAGGATGGCGAAGCCGCAAGGAAGTTTCCACTGCTCGAACGGTTTGCCAAAGTCGAGCGCGTTCGGCTTACGCTCTAGCAGTGCCAGATAATGAATCGGCTCGTAGTGGACGTTCTCCGCTTCCCAATCGCGAACATGTTCGGCGATGACGTGGCTGTCGGCGACGATCCGCACCCTGTCGAGCGAGCCGACGACACGCACCTTGCGATGCGCGTACTGGGTCGGCACGCTGTAGTCGTTCCGATCGAACCGGACCAGTGACAGGCTGTTCGATTGCCCATTAACAACGCGTCTTGCCTCGAAACGGTTGTCTGGAATTGGGAGCATCGCCTGGCGATCCTCTTCGAGCAGTTCGACCTTCG
>JAAELY010000448.1 GCA_024226335.1 bacterium | reverse complement strand
GCGGGCAAGATGAACGACATCCTGCTCCGCAACGACAGCATCGACGACGTTGAGTCGATCGAACTTCTCGAACAGGGTGAGGCTCGCCTCGCCGAAATGGACACGCAGATTCGTGGTGCTGAGGCACGCGAAAAGATGTCCGCCATCGTCAAGAAGCCGTCTTTCGGTTTTACGCCTGGTGCGGGCACCGCTCCTCGCGAAGATCGCCGGTATCGGTTCGAGATGAACGGAACCGAGATCAAGATCACTGGTGGCAACCCTGACGTTCGTGAGAATCCGCTCGGACTTGGGTCGGCTGGTTCTGACGCTACGTTCCTTGAGGCAAATCAAGCAGGCCCAATTGCCGGTGCAAGCATTCCGGTCGACCTGCTCGCGCAGATGATCCGGAAGTTGCCGAAGTTGGCTGTTCTTCGGCAGCAACTCGCTGTTCGTACCTACAGCAACGATGTCGAACTCCAGCGCGTCAACGCGAGGATTTCCCTCGAAGGTGATGCGTTCACTG
>JAAELY010000447.1 GCA_024226335.1 bacterium | reverse complement strand
GCTTCGACAATCCGAAGTTGCTCGGGTTCGTCGGCCCCTCCCCAACGGCCGCCTCCCCGCGCAGGCCGATTTCCTCGTAGAAGGCATCCATGCGCGCCGGATCGGGCGCGCCCATCTCGATGTCGAGCAGTCGGTGAAGGGCCATTGAGTTCTCCTCGTCATTCGCGGTGCAGGCTGATCGTCGTAGACGACTGAGGACGATACATTCTAGCCAAGTGGCTAACAAGTTCGACTCTCTGCCCTCTCGACTCGGTCGGAGGGGGTGGACCTATGTCGAATGGCCCGATGGTCCGGTTCCGCAAGAGACCGCCTGGGCAGTCCGAGCTCTACGACGTCTACCCGAAACGCGCCCCCTTCTGGCAACACGATGAACTCCTCGGCTGGTCTCACACACCGAACCGCTCCGGAAACCCATCGGCTCGCACCCGTTCCCGAGCGAGTTCGAGACGGCGGCCGTGTCCGGGGCTCTTCGGAGGAAAAAACTGGATTTCGCTGTCGTGATCGCAATGGGGCGCGGAAGCAGCTTGCGGCTAGTCGGATCCGATTTTCAGGTATCGGCCGTCCAGCTCAGCCCGGATCTTCTCGTGCTCCTGCTGTGTCAACTGCAGACGATGCAGAAGCACGAGTGCACACAGGTGAAGCAGACACGGGGCCGCGGCGATCATGATACGGATCACCATCTGGACCGAAGCCGCCTGTTCGATGTTCGAGCGAAATCCCGCCGCCTGGAGCGCGAACCCTACGACGGTTGCAGAGACGGCCATCGCGCTCTTCATGGCGAAGTTCAACAGTGCAAAATACGCACCTTCCTTGCGCTGCCCCGAAGCGACTTCGTCGAAGTCTACGGCGTCGGCCAGGAGCGATTGCGGGATCACGCTTCCACAGCCATGGGCTGCACCCATGATTCCGATGACGATATAGACGACGACCTGATCCAGATCCATGCTGAAGAAGAGGACCGCGAAAGCCATCACTTTCATCCCCAGCCCGGTCATCCAGATGTACTTCTTTCCGAACCGCCGCGATAGCCGTAGCCAGAACGGAATACTCACGAGGATGGGGGCAGCGAAAGCCAGCAGGTAGTTCGCGGTCTGGCCTGGAGTGTTCAACAGATACTCCGAGGCATAGGGAAGCAACATCCCCACCGCTGCGACCTCAGTGATCACCCCAAAAGCGGCCATACGTGATCACTTCAAAACCGGCCATTAGAAGTCGTCCGGGACGGGTTTCTGATTATCTACGCAGCGTCATTCGCTCGCAAGGTTGCCTTTTCCCGAGTTCGCCAGCTCCGCG
>JAAELY010000446.1 GCA_024226335.1 bacterium | reverse complement strand
GCCCAGTCCCGCCGGTGCCGACAACAGACTCCGAGGAAGCCCCGGATGCGATCCTGGAATTCCATCGGGACGATGACGATCGAGCAAACGCCCTGAATCTCCAGGATGCTGCGCTCGATCCTGGCGTCGGCGGGAAGCTCGTCCAGGTCGCGAATCACAACCGGCTCCTTGCGAGCGATCCGCGCTGTGAACCACGGCATCGAAACGGAGCCCTGATCTTGCAGCCAGTCCCCCTTTTTCAGGTTTGACACTTCACCTTGCCAAAGATATGTCCAGTCGGAAGGGGTCAGGTCGTCACGGAATTGTTGAATGAAGGCACGTTCTCCTTCGAGAAACGCGCCGACCTCAGCCAGCGCCTCCTCGATACCCCGATCGACGTTCGCCGCCTTCAGCCGGATGAACCGGGTCGAGATCCTGGCTACCAGGTCCTCGACCTGAACGCGATATCTCAGCGCGTCCTCCGCGCTCTTGAGGCCGGTGATGTCCTGCTTGATCGCGATGAAGTGCGAGACCTTGCCGTCTCGATCGACCAGCGGCGTAATGATCTGTTCCTCGTTGTAGAGACTACCGTCCTTACGCCGGTTGATCAGCTCGCCACGCCATACTCGACCCTCGAGAACCGTGCTCCACAATACCTT
>JAAELY010000445.1 GCA_024226335.1 bacterium | reverse complement strand
TGCCCAGTCTCATCCAGACCCACGAGCAACGTAGAGCTGCTCAGGACGGTGTTCCCCTCGTCATGCTCTAAGACGATTTCGTTCTGATCGTGAGTCATGTCCTCGTCAGCCTAACGAGAGAGCTCAACGGCGCCCAGCGCCGTCGAAGGAACGCGAGCAGCGTATCACGCGACCGAGCAGCCCGAAAGCCCGACCACGACGCGAGCGATCCCGGCGCTGCTGGCGGCCGTTGCAGCGCCTGGTTCGGCCGCGAACAATTGGCGAGGCACTGTTCACCAGGAACGGCTACGCGATGGTGACGAGGCGCGCCCGATCGCACAGGGGATAGCCCGCAACGAATTCCGCGATCAGTCCGTTCATCTCGTCCTTCGAGTACCCGTACAGGTAGAGGGCTGTTTCCGTTGGACCCTGCCAATGCCCCTGAATCTCGCCGCGATCGCCAAGCAGCTCGTTGATTCTGTCGTAGACGAGACTTGCGTCGCACTCCTGATACACGTTGTCGGGAAGATCCGTGCCGTTTAGGTAGAGCCCGAGACCTTCGAGAAAACCGAAAGGCAACTTCCGAGGGGCGCCAGACTCGTCGTACTGAAGCTCGGAGCCCCTGGGCGCACCGCACTGCGCGAGGAATTCCGCCACGAACGGCATCCCGGTATCAGGATCGGATAGTTCGATATCGACGCCGCAGTACTCGATTTCTCCTGTGCGCGACTGCATCGTCCCCCCGCCAGAGACCTCGCCGAAGCCCTTGTCTGCGAGCGCCTCTATCAGCGGGTCCTCGTAGCGCTCCCCTCGATCAAGCGGAGCCACCCGAGCGTTAATCTGCGCGTAGACGAACATCACCGTACCTGTGCGAGAGCGGCCGAACGATCTCACATCAGCGGCGAGCGTAGCGAGACCGTTGCATGTAGGTGTTAGGCGGAACTCGCACGACGCTTGCGCCCTACTGAACCTCCATAGACCATTCGGAGGAATCACCAACTTCGAAGCCAGACGTAAAGACGCG
>JAAELY010000444.1 GCA_024226335.1 bacterium | reverse complement strand
CTGGAAGTCGCCATCCGTCTCTATCACGGCGATCTGTTCTCTACCAGGGTCCTGACCCAGACGGCCCGCTCCTTCGGCGATGATAGCTTCCTGGTCTTCGATCCGGATCTCGGACACGTTCCGCGCGAAGGTCAATTCGAGACTTCGGCCTGCTCAGCTCGAGTGACGCCTGGGGCTACGCGTGATCAACGGGGGTGTGAGCGAATACTGCTTCGACCCGGCGAGTGAATCTCCGCTCGGCTGGCGAATCTCAGCCCTTCTTGGGGTTCGGGTGAAAAGCCCGGTGCAATTTCCAACGCACCCGGCCCAATAGTGAGCGATCGCGGCGGAGTCGTGCTTCGCGAATCATCGACTCGACGGGAGTGACCAGCTTGGAGTGCGCATCCTGGCGGATCCACTCCAGGTATTCTTCGGGGGTCTGGAAACCCCGAACCTGAGCGGATAACGCCCCGTGCTTGCCGATCGTCGCGTCTCGCCGCATCAGACAGTATTCTGAGCGAGGGTCATCCATATTGTGCGCGAATAGCGGCGGAACGAGAGTGCCGTTGACCAGACCGTCCAGGCTCATCGCGTGCTGGTCAACGGGAAATCCGTGTCCACTACCGGGTTCCCGGATGTAGCGCTGAAGGTATTCCACGCGGGCCAGAAAGGATTGCCCCGCGCGAGAAAGCGAGCGCAGCACACGCACTCCGCCCATTTCGACGCTATTGGCGACGGCGAGTTCGTCGTCCCAGTCTTCCTCCATGAAAACCCAGCAGCCCACCATGCCGAGACGGGCTTCGCGACGCAGCGCCGGCGCGACTCGCTCCGTCCATCCGTGTGGCAGCAGGATGTCGTCGTCGATCTTTCCGCCGAGGTCGCTCGTGGCTTGTTCGAAGAACCAGAGGCTGGGTTCGCGTTGCTTCACATTTTCGGGCGACATGTGTCGCTGGACGATTCGCGGATCATCCAGCGACGCGATCAGATCGGCCGTGCCATCCGTCGACGCGTTGTCCCAGAAGTACAAGCGGAAATCAGCTGGATCCCGAAGCAGCTGATCGACCGTCTTCTGCACGTACTCCAACCGGTTCCATGTGATCAGTAGCAGGTCGACGGGTCCGCTCATGATGCGGACTCCGGGATGGCCGAATCGAGTCGTTGCACGCATTGCTGCGCCATTTCCAGAAAGCGGGGCAGGGGAAAGCGATCGAGATTCATCGCCAGGTGGCCGAGCGCCGAAAACAGGTGAGAACGCGCGTCGATGAGTTCGCACTCCAGGATCCGGCAGTGCGCTTCCACTTCGCCGCGCAGCACCCGGTCGCCGAGTTTCAGGCAGTCCGCCATGCGAATCAGATCGAAAATCGCGTGGCCCCGCACCCTGGATCCACCCCAATCAATGACCACGAAACGCTCGGGCCAGGGACCGGAACGGGTCGAGTCCAAGAGCACGTTCCCCCGCCAGAAGTCGTTGTGAATCAGGACGTAGCG
>JAAELY010000443.1 GCA_024226335.1 bacterium | reverse complement strand
GTCCAGTCGTGCCCGGCCGGAGCCATCGTCTTCGGGGACATGAAGGATCCCGAAAGCAAGCTATCCCACCAGAAGCACGACCCACGGCACTACGTCGTGCTGGAAGAGCTCGGCGTCAAACCTGTCGTCGGGTATCTCACGCTGGTGCGAAACCGCGAGGATGCGTGATCGATGAGTGACGCCGCGACAGCACTGCGCCTTCCTCTCGTCGAAGGCAACAAGCAACCGGCCGACGTGACAAACGATGTCTGCCGGCCCCTGGAGAACAGTCCGTCGCCCCTGTGGTGGATCGGCATGGCCCTCTCTCTGTCGGCTCTGGCCCTCGGAGTCGCGGCGGTGAGCTATCTGCTGATGACGGGTATCGGGGTCTGGGGTCTCAATCGTACCGTCGGATGGGGCTTCGACATCACGAACTTCGTCTTCTGGATCGGCATCGGCCACGCGGGCACGCTGATCTCGGCCGTGCTGTTCCTGTTCCGCCAGCGCTGGCGAACGGCGGTGAACCGCTCCGCGGAGGCAATGACGATCTTCGCCGTGATGTGCGCGGGGCTGTTCCCGCTGATTCACATGGGCCGCCCCTGGCTGGCATTCTTCGTGTTTCCCTACCCCAACACCCGCGGCTCGTTGTGGATCAACTTCCGCTCGGCGCTGTGCTGGGATGTTTTCGCCGTCTCGACGTACTTCCTGGTTTCGCTGTCATTCTGGTACATCGGGATGCTCCCCGATCTGGCTACGCTACGGGACCGCACGAAATCGAAACTAAAGCGCACGCTGTTCGGCATATTCAGCCTGGGCTGGAGCGGTTCGTCACGGACGTGGATGCGCTACGAGACGGTGTACATGCTTCTCGCCGGCCTGGCGACGCCACTGGTCTTCTCGGTGCACACCATCGTCAGCTTCGACTTCGCGACGTCGGTGATTCCGGGATGGCACACGACAATCTTCCCGCCCTATTTCGTCGCCGGCGCGATCTTCTCCGGGCTGGCGATGGTTTTGACGCTGATGCTGATCGCGCGCAAAGTGATGCGGCTGGAGGCCTACATCACGGTTGGCCACGTCAGCTCGATGTGCAAGCT
>JAAELY010000442.1 GCA_024226335.1 bacterium | reverse complement strand
TGGCGCGGAGAATCGCCTTCTGCTCAGCGGTCGTCAGCGTTGTCGGGCTGAGTCTTGGCATCGCGGTTCTCCGTTGCATTGACGAGGCGTTCGAGCAGGTCGTTCAGCCGGACGAGTTGCCGAGCGATCTCGGGTAGCGTTGTAGAGTGGGCGCTCAGCGCCGTGTGTGGATTACTCCGCACCGGTTTCCGAGCGCCCCTCGCCGAACCCGGCGTGCACCTTTCGTTATGCACCGGGCTCTCCATAGATGTCCTTCGCGAACGCAGGCGTGATTGACCACCAGGGCCGGAAGCTGCCCACGCGCACCGTCGCCATTTCGAAGCGATGGGTCGAGCCCCCTCGCCATCGAAGTGTGCGCCCGCCCGGCTTACGCCAGCCGTACAATGCACAGAGCCTCTTCACCGAAGTATGGGGGTGCTTCTTCTTGAGCCATCGGAAGATGGTCCACCACACGTAATGATCGAGTCGTGCAAAAACACGCTTCGCTCCCCACGCGTAACGGTAGAAGGCACTCCAACCTCGCAGCATCTCGTTCAACTGCCCGAGTCGTTCTTCCAGGGAGTATCCCAACGTCGGACGCCGGAAGTAGTCCTTGATCGCTCGCCGTAGTTGCTGACTGCGCTCCCTCGGGATCACCACGGCGCTAACCAACCGTCCATGGGTTGGATGCTTCCGCACTCGGACGTGGTGCCCCAAGAACAGCATCGGCTCCGTCACGGGTGTGACGAGCGTCTTCTCCTCCGAGAGCTCCAAGCCTAGGTGTTCCTTCAGGAACGCCCCGAGATCAGTTTTCTCCTTCAGCGCGAGATCCCGTGCCCGCTCGAACTCCTGCGGGCCTGGAGCCACGCCAACGAGAATGATGAAGTCATCAGCATAACGAATGGGAAAGAGCAGAGGACGCCCCGCCTGGCGGTCATTCCAGCGGTTTGCCTCTGCCCTCCGCCTGATCTTCTTTGGATCGGTTCGTAGCGTTGGTGTGCGCCGGGGCCACACGTGCCGCTCGTACCGCTCGTCAATCGCGCTAAGTGCGATATTTGCGAGCAAAGGAGACAGGATGCCACCTTGCGGCGTGCCGCTGTCCTTGCGTAGGAACTGTTCCTCCGCTAAAACACCAGCCTTCAGAAACGCCAAGACCAACCGGGTCAGCTTTCGATCGCCGATGCGTCGCCGAACCCGGACCATCACCGCGTG
>JAAELY010000441.1 GCA_024226335.1 bacterium | reverse complement strand
TGGCGCGGAGAATCGCCTTCTGCTCAGCGGTCGTCAGCGTTGTCGGGCTGAGTCTTGGCATCGCGGTTCTCCGTTGCATTGACGAGGCGTTCGAGCAGGTCGTTCAGCCGGACGAGTTGCCGAGCGATCTCGGGTAGCGTTTGGTTGTAGTAGGTGTGCCCCATTCGGGTGCGGTAGAAGTCGCTCATCGCTTCACCTCGTTCCAGAGTTCCATCTGTCGCTGCCAGTCGGGCTCGGCCACGATCGGCCGCAGCTGCCGCTCGCTGATCGGGTCGCGGCCCGTGGTAACCAGCGGCAACTCAAGAATCGCCGCCTGGATCTCAGGCGCGAGCAAAAGCAGGTTCGCGATCTGCGTCACGCGGGCGCGAGTCAGGCCCAGTTCCCTGGCGGCTTCGGCCAGGTCGCGAAACTCTCCAGCGCGGATCTTTTCGTCGATCTTGTGGGCCAGAGCCAGCATTCGCGCCACGCGAGGAATGCGGCCTGCGGGCGCACTGTCGCGCCGTGGCGCGGGCTTGTTCCCGAAGTCCACCCTGTGGACCGTCCTGGCGACAGCGGGCGTCACGGCGAAACCTCGGCGGCGAAATCGCCGAACCCCGACAGTCGCCAGGTGATCTGGAGATCGCCGGTCCCGCCGTCGTAGTCGATGCGATCGATCAGTAGTTGCAGCACGCGTTCCCGTTCCGGCGTGAGCAGCACGTTCCAAATCGGATCGAAGGCTTCGAGTGCCCGAGTCAGATCGTCGCGGTCAATGCTCTGGGACTTGAGGTCGCCCAATTCCGTCTTGATCTCAGCCTGTCGATTCCTGATCTGCGCGAGCCGTTTCTGGGTGGCGGTCAGTTCTTCCGCAATTGCTTCGGCGGCAGGCCCATCACACCGGGAGACTGCGGCGACCAGTCGCTCGACGTCAGCCTTCGCCGGGGCCAGATCGTTCTTGAGCCGCCTCGCTTCGAACCTGAGCCCCCGAGCCTTGGCCTTAACCTCAGCGACGGCCTGTTGGAACGTCTGATCCTGGAGTTCATGGTCGGCCCCGATGCGACGGATCTGGTCGACGACGAATGCCTCAACCCTGTCGGCGTTGACCGATTTGGTGGGGCAGGTCGCGTGGCCGTTTTTCTGGGCAGCGCGACAGGTGTAATACCTGTAGAGGCGAGCGCCCTTGCTCGTTGGGGTGGGAACCATCGCGGCGTCGCAGGCCGAGCAGCGGAGCAGGCCGCGCAGCAGGAAGCCGTATCGATTCCGCGCTCCAGCACCGCCGCTCGTGCGATTCTCCGTGAGCAGGCGCTGGACCTGATCGAATAGCTTCTTCGTGACGATCGGATCGTGGTCGCCCTTGAAGGTCTCGTCGCCGAGCTTCTGTCTGCCGATGTAAAGCGGATTTCTGAGTACCGTGCGAACGCTGGCGTTGTTCCATTTCTTTCCACCGCACGGTCGCTTCGTTTTCGCAGTCCACGCCTTCGTTCTCCAGCCACGTCGATTGAGTTCCTGGGAGACGTAAACCAGGGACGGATGCTCGGCGTAGAGATTGAAGGTCGCTTTGACCTGCTCGGCCTCGATCTTGTTGACCACGATGCGTCCACCCTCCGGGACGGTGTCGTAGCCGAGCGGGGGACGCCCGCCGGTCCAACGGCCACGACGGCGAGCAGCCTGGATCTTGTCCCTCGTGCGATCGGCGATGATCAGCCGCTCGAATTCTGCGAAAGAGAGCAGGATATTCATGGTCATCTTGCCAACGGGTGTGCTCGTGTCGAATCGCTGGCTCACGGATACGAAG